>JAIDHZ010000334.1 GCA_029052995.1 Lachnospiraceae bacterium
TGTGCATAAGTTCTGCTTACAAAATCAAAGATTTTGAGCATCACTTATCGCCTGGCGGCTCGGTCACGGGCTGTCGCTCTATATTCATAAAAAAGAAAATACCCTTATGTGAGCAAGCTCACAACGTGTATTTTCTTTTTCATGAATGCACTGCTCATTGCCTACGTGTATTATATCATAATTATTGGGAAATTTCCACAAAAATAATGCACAAAGTGTTTTTTTGTTCGACAAATTTTAATAAATGGCTGGCAAAAAATATTGTATATGCTAAATATCAGGATTTATTATAATTAGGGACAGTTAAAATTGGGGTAAGAATAAAGGTTAGCAATATGAACAGATTCAGTCATCATTACATGCAGCTTTTCGGGCAACAATGCTTAAAAGCATATCGCTAAGTACAGCAAGATCGGTAGCAAAAACTTCCAAATCCTCCGGAGAAAGACATTCGGATAGCCGACAGGCTATGGAGGAAAGAATAAAAAGGTTTGAACATTCATTCATGGCAGACAGAACAGTGAGCTTTTAATATTATAGTATGCAGGAAATAGGGATGTGTTAAATTTGAAAATGTATAAGGGAGAAAGCAGGAAGTTATATATTTCCTGCTTTGTCTGCGTTTAAGGAAGAAACGGTAAAACATGTGGTTGCGGCAAAATTTCTAAATATGTCTGAAATTTTGACAACAAAAAATAGCGGATTTGACAACAAACCGCTAGGAAGAAGAACCGCAAACCCTTATAAAATAAGGCTTTGCGGACAAGCAGATAACGGGAATCGAACCCGCCTCTCCAGCTTGGGAAGCTAGCATTCTACCGATGAACTATATCTGCATATTTAATATTATAAAAGCTTTTAACAAAATATGCAAGGGTAAATTTTCTGATTTTGTTATAGTGGTGATAGTGGCTAAATATGAAAAGCAGATAAAATAATATTTGTGGAATTTTCAGAATGTGGTATCATAAAAATACAATAGGAAAAATAATAAATGTTTTAGATTGATATTGGAAGAAAGAAGAAACACTACAAATAATAAAAGATTGGGATGTGATATGATGATTTCATTGATAGAAACCAAATTGTTTCAACAGGTTACGCAGGAAGAAATTTCAAGGATGATGCGATGTTCCAAGGCTGTTACAAAGGATTTCAAGGCGGGGGACTATATTTTTAGAGAGGAGGATATTCCAAGATTTTTGTATCTCATACTGGATGGAGAAGTGTCAGTAGTAAAAGATTTTGCTTCTGGAAGACAGGACATTTTATATGTTGCAGAAACCGGTGAAGTATTTGGTGAGGATTTTTTTGGACCGGAGCAAAAACCATACTGGTTTAATGCTGTGGCAAATAAGAAAACCACAGCTTTATTGTTGCCATGGGAATTCTTTTTCGGATTTTGCAGTAATGCCTGTGAGCATCACCAACAGCTTATTAAAAATATGCTGGAGATTTTGGCGGAAAAGAATTTTGATATGACAAGGAAGGCACATATTTTAAGCAGTACCACACTGCGGGAAAAGATTGCGGTATGGCTGTTGGAATCAATGAATGGAGATGTGGTTACGACAAATATGAACAGGGAGCAGATGGCGTCATATCTTGGGGTTACAAGACCAAGTCTTTCCAGGGAGCTGATGAAAATGCAGAAGGAGAAAATGATTGATATTTCGAAGGGACGTATCTGTATTCTTGATATGGAAAAGCTGGAGGACTGTATGCAGTAAAAACATATATTGTATGAAAATCTATACAATATTTTTTAAGGATTGTAACATTTGTTACATATAAAAACAGGAATTGTTACTATAATTAGAGCATAAACTAAAAGATTTAAAAAGAATCCAGCATATTATGGTAGTGTATTTAAAATGAGAAGGAGGTAATGATTATGGCAACACAGCAGGTAGATAATTTGGTGAATATGTTAGACGGATATATAGAAGAGGGAGGGTATCACTTAAATGTGAACGTGTTAAATCGTGATACCTTATTAGATGCACAAAAGCATCCGGAAAATTATCCGCAGCTTACTATCCGTGTATCCGGCTATGCAGTAAACTTTGTTAAGCTTACACCGGAACAGCAGGCAGATGTAATTTCAAGAACCTTTCATGAAGCAATGTAATAAAAATAAGTAAAAATATTATTTTGGGAAAATATCAGTAGTCTATATTGACATAGGATGCTGATATTTTTCTTTTATCAAGAAAATGCCTTTTTATTCCCGCAAGCAATAACTATTAAAATTGATTCCTGCGAAGCAACGAGCCAAGTACGAGCTTGCTCGCATTTGGCGACTGCTGAACCGGATGTGATTAAAAGAAATCAATGTGGCATTCCCTTGTTGACTCTCTAGTTTCGTGTTATACTTAGGAACTGTTGATAAATAACTTATGCATCTGCCTTGTCTTAATCTCCATACACTGCGTTGTCGTCAATCGGCGTACGTCCGGTACGCCTCATTCCTCCGCCTTGTGTATGAAGATTTATCCTGCGCCATCTACACAAGTTATTTATCAATAGTTCCTTAGTGTACATTTTTCTGTTCTCATTTTGTCTTAAAAAAGGTCATAGAACATGGAAAGGGATATAATACAGGGGGATTTAAGGGTGAAAGAAAAAAGAAGGAAGGATAAAATGCAAACACATATCTTTCACTCTTTGTGTTTGCGCCTCAAATGAAAATGCAAGCATTTTCGCTTGAGGCTTGGTGCAAATTATGAGAAGATTTTGGTTGGATATTATCAGTGATAAAAAGGATATTTATATATGCCCGGTTGTACAAAGAAAGCATGATGGTGTTGGTAAAACAGGATATGTTTCAGCTAAGCTCAAATATTCATGTGATTTTTCAGAATTGGGAAATAAAATATTAGAGGGTTTTGATTATATTCTCTCAAAATATGATAATGATGGGGATATTGATGAAAATAACGAAAAGAAGAGCATATCATGGCAAAAACGTGCACGAATTAGTATATGCAAAGAGGAGAGCGGGCAATATAGAATAAGTTCATGTTATGTAAACCATGAAATTATGACATATGGAAAAATCGAGGAACACACTTATCCTTCCGATGTTTCAGCAGAACAACTTGGTAAAGCAGCCAAATCAGCTTTTGAAGTTTCATTCGACTATGCTTTAAGGCAGGAGATTGCTGTATATTATTCTGATAATGAGGGTCTGCTTTTTATACCAATGGCGAGAAATAAAACCGGTTATGTACCGGCAGATTACTGTGAATTGGTATCAAAACCATTTAAGCCGGGTGATGTGGGTAAAACTGTCAGAAGTGTATTTGATTATGCGGCCGAAAACCCTTGCGATAAGAGAACTAAAAAGGAACGCCAAGCCAGCCTTCCATGGAGAAATTATTCAAAATATAAAAGTATCCACGGTTTTATTAAAACACACCACAGCATTGAAATGCACCGTCTTACGAATGGCAGTCTTGTATTTCTCCCCAAGCTAAGATTTGACGGTTACGATTCACACTACAGGGAGTATGATGCAATAAAAACTATTAGAAATGGTAATATAACGGATTCCGAATTGACAGATGAAATTTTTTCTACCCTTGAGAGAAGCAGACTTATCACTCAAAAATCCGAAGAGACCGATGGGGATTATAATGCATTTTGCATATATCTAAATGAGATAAAGAAACAGACTAATAATGATATCGGTAATTATTTTGTTAACTAATGTCTTTGCATTTTTGTTGCATGGAAGTATGTTTTAATGTAAAATGCTTATTATATCTGCATTTAGTCGCCCCATCACAAGCAGCGGGGTATGACCCTTGCAGCAGCCAATTTGATATAAAGACATATCTGTATGTATAGCTGCCTGTGGGAATAAAAGCAAAAAAGGAGAACAGAAATGAATTGTTTACATGTACCTAAGATTTTAATGCCAAAGGAAGGAACAGACTTGTATAAATGGTCGGTGATTGCCTGCGACCAGTATACCTCTCAGCCGGAATACTGGAAGGAAACGGAACAGACGGTGGGGGATGCCCCGTCAACACTTAAATTAACTCTGCCGGAGGTCTATCTGGGGAGTGAAAATGAAACGGATAAGGTGGAGTCCATTCATCAGACCATGGAGCAGTATCTGACTGATAAAACCCTTAGGGAACTGCCTGCAGGTTTTATGCTGGTGGAACGCAGCTTTGGTAAAAAATATGCCAGAAACGGACTTGTGGTGGAGATTGATTTGGAAACCTATGAATATAAAAAGGGTGAGCATTCCCTAATCCGTCCGACGGAGATGACCGTAGAGGAACGGATACCTCCCAGGCTTCGGGTAAGGCAGACTGCAAGTCTGGAGCTTCCTCATATTATGCTGCTTATTGATGATCCTGACTGTTCTGTTATTGAGCCGTTGATTGCAAGGAAGGAACAGTATGAGAAGATTTATGATACGGATTTGATGCAAAAAGGAGGCCGCATCACAGGCTGGTTAATTCCGGAAGGCGAGGAGACGGACAGGCTGATGTCAAGTATTGAGGCACTTGCAGATACGGAGGTCTTTCGTAAAAAGTATAATTTGAAAGAGGATTATCCATTGCTTAATCTTGCAGTGGGGGATGGCAATCATTCCATGGCAACTGCCAAGGCTGCATGGGAGAATATCAAAAAGAATTTGACGGAAGAGGAAAGGGAAAACCATCCTGCAAGATTCTGTCTTTGCGAGATTGTAAATGTGCATGACAGAAGCTTGGAAGTGGAACCGATTCACCGGGCTTTATTCCATGTAGATAAAAAAGAATTATTTACTGCGGCCCAAATTTACTATGAAGAAAAGGGCTGTGAGATTGTTATTGAAGAAGGAAAGAGGGCTGAACCTGCTGGAAATGATGACGAGCATAGTTTCTGTTATATAGATAAGACTGGATATGGAATGCTCCGTGTAAGAAAGCCTGCATGGGGTATTGCAGTGGCAACGCTGCAGTGTTTTCTTGATGAATTTATTGCACAGCATAGTGATGTAAAAATTGATTATATTCATGGAATAGATGTGACAGAATCTCTTGGAAAGCAGGAAGGAAATCTTGGTTTTTTACTGCCTGACGTGGAAAAGGATGATTTGTTTAAGGGAGTGATAGTAGACGGTGTTCTTCCGAGAAAGACATTTTCCATGGGAGAGGCAAATGAAAAACGTTACTATATGGAGTGTAAGAAGATAAAGTAGCTTCTGAATTTAAAATCATTGGGTGTTTTGACGGTTATTTAATCAGGAAAAATGTTTGCAAATAGTTTTGATTATTCTTTCAAAAGTTAAAGAGTTATGATATAATATCTATCTAAGAAGATTTATTTGGGCACTTGTTTTAACTAACAAACAGTTTGAAAGAGGGTGCGTTTTATGGAAAAACAGATTATTATTTCTGTCGGAAGAGAGTTTGGAAGTGGTGGTCATGAAATTGCGGAACGCTTGTCAAAGCATTATAATATTCCGCTTTATGACAAAGAGATTTTTGACCATGTTGAAGAAAAGGGAGCTATTAGCAAGGACGTGGCGAGGTACTTTGATGAGAAACCGGTCAATCCTATTTTCTATCCGGTGATGATGGATGGTAGTAATCTGCCGTTGGAGCAGACCATTGCAAATCATATATTTGATTTTATACGTACTAAAGGTGAGACGGAGTCCTTTGTAATTGTGGGACGTTGTGCGGATTATGTGTTACGTGAAAATCCCAATACAATTAGTATTTTCATACTTGGTGACCGGGAGGCAAAATGTAAGCGTGTAATGGAAAAATATGGTCTTGATGAGAAAGCAGCTTATAGTAAGATGAAGAAAGCAGATAAGATGCGCAAGACATATCATAATTTTTATTCAGATGGTAAATGGGGAGATTCCCGTAGCTATGATATTTGCGTCAACAGCACAAAACTGGGAATAGACTTGACGGTGGATTCACTTATCGCATACATTGATAATGCAAGAAAACGGGTGTAGGGATAATATCTTAGAAAGGCAGGTTTTTTCTTAACTTGTAACATGGTTAAGAAAAAACCTGTTTTTTGTAGAATGATGAATATAGACGGTTGTTTTCAGTTTGTTGATTTTAGGAATGAAATGTGATACAATCCATAAAACGTGCAGCATTTGACAAAGATTAAGTAAATGTGAAACTTTCTATTTTTAAAATAGTTGTGCATATATGAAAAGAGATATTATAGTGTCCTTTTAGATGTTTGTGTACTTTTGTAAGGAAAAATTTGGGCGCAAAGAATCTTTGCGCTTGTTTTTTCGTATAAATGTGGAAAGCAAGTACAATTTGCTGTATTCTGTACTAGGAGAGTGTTATAGTGGGTATGTGAGTATTTTCATATATGATTAACAAAAAGTGAGGTGTACAGAATGAAGATTGGAGAAATGATTGCAGAATTGCGGAAAGAGCAGGATATGACACAGGAAGACTTTGCAGAGTTGTTTTTTGTGACCAGACAGACTGTTTCCAACTGGGAGCTTGAAAAAAGCTACCCTGATTTACAGACGCTTGTGGATATGAGCGAAAAATTTGGAGTGTCCTTAGATGTTATGTTAAAGGGAGATGACCAGATTGTAAAAAGGGTTGATAAGGAGAGGAAGAATGCGAAATATGCAAGGTGGTGTTTTGCTGTATTGGGAGGTATCATTGGCATTTTTCTTGTTCTTTGCGGCATATGGACAGTTTTATGGAAACAGACAAAGCAAAGAATGGAAGAAAAATTTGATTCCGGCATTGCCAAATACGGGTTTGAGCTTACAGAGCTTCGGTGGGGCGACTGGAGCTATGCAAAGGAAGTAGATGAGAATACTACCTTCTGGGTGGAACCATTTTATATGTCGGATTGGGGTTCATTCTATCTTGGAGCATATAATCAGGAGGTGACCTGTAATATACAGCAGGAGGAACGGATGATTGAGATGAAAACGAATAGTTTTGTAAAGCCGAATCCTTACATATACATTACAATCTATGATAATAATGGAAAGCACGATTTAACAGATGGGGAGGCAGAGACATTGTTGTTAGAGGATGAACAACTCGCTGAACTTCAAAAGCAGTGTGGTGAAATCTTTAATACATTGTTTGAACCTTATATATGGGAAATAAGTTCAGGAATGAATATTGATAGAGTTAAGGAACGGTAATCCATACAAAGGTTTAAGTAATAACTGAATGTAACAGGGCTGCCGTTTAATATAGGCAGTGGATTGGAGGTCTATATGATAAAAAACAGAAATTGTATTGTGAAAAACAGGGGGAAGTATGGAGATAAATGTATGGCTGACGGCAAAACGAAAAAGATGAGAAATGCAGTATTCATCCTTGGAGCGGTAATGATATTGGCTCTTGCCGGCTGTAATTCTGACATGGCATCTGATTCAGATAAAATGGAAAAGGAACAGTCAGACAATGGGAGTGTGGATGAAACCAAGGAAGCTCAGGATTATGATGTTTTAAAGGAGGGGGATACTGCACCGGAATTTACGGCTGAGCTTGTGGGTGGAGGAACATTTACCCTGTCTGAGCAAAAAGGAAAGGTTGTTTTGTTGAATTTTTGGGCAACATGGTGCGGTCCCTGTGTGAAGGAAATGCCGGCATTTGAACGGTTAAAGGAGGATTATGGGGATGATGTGGCAATTCTTGCCGTTGACTGCATGGAGGAAAAGGAAACGGTAGACAAGTTTATTAAAAAGAAAGGTTATACATTTCCTGTTGCCTATGATGTGGAGGGAACGATAGGGATGAAGTATCCTACGGACGGAATCCCTCATACACTTGTTATTAATAAGGATGGAATTGTGAGGTATATTTATCTGGGGGCAGTTGATGCAGACGCACAATATGGTGAATATAAGTCAGCAATTGAGGCAGCTTTAGCTGAAGGGAATAACGGACAGCAGGAGGATGCCGGAAATTGAGAATGCATAAATATCTGTTTTGGGAATGAAGGTGGATGCAGAAATATGTAAGGAATGTGCTATAGCATTTGGAGTAAAGGAAAAAAGAGAAAATAACATATTTGTTCAATAGTAATGAAATAGCCTGAAACATAGTTTAAGTTGAAATCACAGGCAGGAAATGATATTATAAAACTAGCAAAAAAACGGAGGTAAGTAATTATGCCATTTATTGATTCAAAAGTAAGTGTCTCCATTAGTGAGGAGCAGGAGAAGGAGCTAAAGACAAGGCTTGGTCAGGCGGTTTCCCTGATTGGCAAGACGGAAAGCTGGTTAATGACGGGTTTTCAGGACAATTATCATTTGTATTTTAAGGGTGACAACAGCCAGCCAATGGCATTTATTGAGGTAAAGCTGTACGGAAGGGAAAACCCCTCTGCCTTTGAAGCGATGAGCGCAAAGCTTTGTGAGATTTTTGGAGAGGTGCTTGGTATCGCTCCGGACCATATATATATTAAGTATGAAGCCGTGGCGAACTGGGGCTGGAATGGTGGGAACCTTTAGTGTTCCCACGGAATTCCATCAAATATCTCCTTTAGGCTGTCGCTCGTAAATGTACTGTCATCGGAAATGATGCCCTGAAGCTCTGACGGGCGGTAGTCGTAGAATACGCCATTTACCTGGAATATGGGACAGGAATCCTGAGCAATCATCATGGAGGCAGTTTCACCGTTATCAAAGGTAAAGGTAAGCTTTGCAACATTAAAAGGACAGCCGGAACCGGCAAGCATAGGTTCTGCTTCTGAAAACCATTTTTCCAGAGTCTGTAAGGTGTCGGGGTCTGTTATGGTCTGACTGCCGCTTACACCGGTATTTTTGTCATTATAATCAAGGGTTGCAGCCTTGATGTCCGTCCATTTGGTGACGTCTGCCGGTTCATAGTCAAATGAATCCCTTAAAATCGCTAATACATACTCGCAAATGTCGGCACAGTCCTTGTTGGTTTCAGGTGTTTCCAGTATAAATTTTTCTTCTCCGTTTTCATCTTCAATACACGTATAGAGGCAGTTGCCGCTGATTAATTCCCATGTGATTCCATTGCAAATGACATAACACCCAAGATGGTGTCTGCCTTCAAACCAGCCCTTTTCAGCCTCATGCAGAGGCGCTAACCGGGATATGGCAGGAAACAGCTTTTGTTCCGGTAATGCTCCTTCCGGAACAAAATACCGCATGCCGGTAGTATCCGTATCAAATAGCATTGGAGAAAAGGCGATGTTTATTTTGTCCCCGGTCGGACTTGGTGTGGTTTTTGTAAGCGTATAATCCTCTTTTTCCGTATGGGCGTCGGCATAAAACAGCAGGTCATGGTCAATCCAGTCATTACTGCTGCTGCTAAGTACGCTCCACTCTAATTCTTTATAAGTATATATCTCATTTGCCAGTGCCGCCTGCCTGCACATTTTTTTCGGGTTGCCTGTCAAACCCTCTACATCCAGCAGGTATTTCCATTTGCGTCCGTTATAGTGGTAAAGCTGTCCGTCAAATGTAAGTTTTTCCGCAAATCGCTCACCATCGATATTGGTTTCAATAATAATGATAAGAGGTTCTGTTTCTGTGCCCTTTTTGCTGTTGGAGGCTTTTTTGAAATCATCCCAGTTTTTTTCTCCGTTTATAATAACAAGATTACTGATGGTCAGGCTGCCATAATTATTTGGATTTTCTGTCTGTTGTATATCGGATTGTGCTTCGTTTGTTTTGTCCGTTTTCACTTCGTCTGATGCTGCGGATGTATTTTCGGTGGTGGTGCCAAATGTACAGCCGGTAATACCCAGCAGCAGGATGCAAAAGAGTAGTGCTGTCACCAGACTTTGCTTGCGGTATATGGTAATGGCTAATATGCGCTTCTTTAGCTCCTGTTTGCCTCCTGCAAGCCCGGTTGCGTGGATGAAGAGAGGTGACAAATTCTGTTTTCCTGTTCCCATTTCGATTAGGGTTTCACCGTATGATTTGAGGCTTTCCGTGCCAAGCAGGTGAATGACACCCTCGTCGCATGCCAATTCGCTGTCGGTGATGGATAACCTTACGGCAATCCATACCAAAGGATGCCACCAGTAGATGATAAGAATAAAGGCTCTTAACAAAGCCCATATATGGTCTTTGTGCAGGTAATGGACCCACTCATGTGTAATGACATGGGAAAGCTTCTCTGTGGAGGCTGCCATAAATGCTTCCGTGATATAGATTGCAGGATGAAATAATCCCCAAAGGAAGGGAACAGTTATTTCATCTGTAGTGTACACCGGACATTTATACAGGGTAGTTTTCTTTACTGAATCACAAAGAGGCATGTCAAAATTTTTTGTGTCTGCAGGCTGCCTTGTTTTGGTAAGCTTTATTGCGAATAAAAGGTTGCTTATGCCTATGATTCCACCAAGTAAAATGCTGCCTGTAATCCAGAGGAGTATCAGAAGATTACGATTGTTATTTACAGCCTGGGCGGTATATTTGCAGAAAGAGATAATACTATCCGCAGGCTGTCTGGTTTTTTGTGATGAAATCGTGCTGTTGTCTGAAGATTGCCTATCCTGTGTGTCGATTATACTGTCTTTAGTACCGTATGCAGTTATTGGAATGTCGTTTTCTGTATCTTTTGAAGATGGGAGAACCATAGCGTTTCGAGCAAAATCAACTGTTTTTAATGGTTTTGTTACCTCATATGTATATGAATGTTCAAGCTCATCATGTGCTGTCAGGAGTTCCTCTGTGTTGGAAACAAGGTTCGGTGTATCTGTAATAATAGAGTAAGACTGCATATAAGGTACTATTGTGTTCATTATATTAAAGCTGTTTGAAAGCCATGGGAGGGGAATTAACAGCTTAAATGCTGCAAAAAGCCATATGGAATAGCACAGAAGTTTTGAAATACGGTTGTGAAATAATGCCCGAATCAGCAATAGTGCAAGTATAAAAACTGTGGCTGTAAAAATGTGTTCAATCATGATTTTCCTCCAGTCCTTTTAAAATATCATACAGTTCCTTGATTTCCTCTTTACTGAAATTCTTCTTTTTGACTAAAGTGCTCATCATCAGGCTTACGGAACCATGATATACCCGCTCAATTAGATTTTCCGTCTCTGCGGTAGCTGCATCAGCCTTTTTAATTTTGGGATAGTACAGTTTTGCTTTTTTACCTTCCTCGTAACCAATGCAGCCCTTTTCTGTCATTCTTCCTAGAAGCGTATTGACAGTGCTTTTGCTCCAGCCGGGATTTTCACTTAAGGTATGGAAAAGCTGAGTAATGGTTTGTGGGTGCTTTGTCCAAAGCTGATCCATGATAATCCATTCGCTTTGATTTAGTATGTTTGGATTTTTCTTCATAATTTGCACCAAGCCTCAAGCGAAAATGCTTGCATTTTCATTTGAGGCGCAAACACAAAGGGTGAAAGATGTGTGTTTGCATTTTATCCTTTCTTCTTTTTTCTTTCACCTTTGTACACGCTCTTTCGTTATATTGTGCTACAAATGTCAACCTGGTTGCAGTATACTATATTGTGTTACAAATGTCAACCTGAAAGATGTTTTACAGCCAAAGCCATTTCTATTATTCCACACTAGTGCCCCATTACATATGAAGCGGGCTATTCGTATGGCAGAGGATGTGGGAATAAAATTGCATATTATTAAATAAATCACAATATATTAACAGTATAGAAATTATTGGGAGAAAATTATGGAAGAAAAAATGTCTTCATTGGTGAACAACTGCAATCTGCAGGATGTAAATCCAATTATGATGGCACTGCCCTATCCCCCTATTCAAGTGCAAAGAAAAAATCAGCAATATGCCAATTTGTTAAGTGTTGATTACTGTGGATCTGTATCGGAAATGTCGGCGATTACACAGTATATTAATAACGAAAACCGTATGTCCTGTGAAAAATGTCCTTTGGTAAAGACAATATTGGGAATTGCCATGGCAGAGATGATACATTTACAGAAGTTAGGGGAGCTGATTTTCCTGCTTGGTGGAACTATTGACTTTACAGCACGTTATCGTGACGGAAAGCATAGAGTGTGGACACCGGAATATCTGAATATACCCAACAATATTAGAAACATGCTGTTAGCGGACATAGAGGCTGAGAAAGCGGCAATTAACCAGTACAGGATGCATATGAAAATTATAAAAGATAGTGATGTAAATGCAGTACTTTCAAGAATTATCAAAGATGAGGAGTACCATATTTTGCTGCTTAAAGCCATGGTGAGAGAACAGTTATAACATAATGTGTGTTAAATGTTTAAAAAAATTTAGGTCAGGCTGGGTAAATGAAATCATTTGACAGCAGATGATGAAGGAGAAATAGAAAAATTTATCTTTTGTTTTTGCAAAGAATAGATTATAATGTCTGTTAAGTATGAAATAACAGGAACAATGGTCTAAACTGTGGATAGAAAGGAAAGTACATATGAAGGATCAGATTACAAAACTAAAAAAAGAAAAAAATGCAGTGATTCTGGCACACTATTATGTTGATGGCACGGTACAGGAGATAGCAGATTATGTAGGTGACTCCTATTATTTAGCAGAAGTGGCAACAAAGGTGCAGGAGAGTACGATCATTTTTTGCGGTGTATCATTTATGGGGGAAAGTGCAAAGATATTGAATCCCGGTAAGCGTGTTGTAATGGCAGACCAATATGCAGATTGTCCGATGGCGCATATGGCGGCAATTGATAAGATTCACGAGGTCAGGGCGCAGTATAAGGATGTGGCAGTGGTTTGTTATGTGAATTCCACAGCAGAGATTAAGACGGCTTCTGATGTATGTGTTACTTCTTCTAACGCTGTTAATATTGTTAAAAATCTTCCCAATCATGATATTTACTTTATTCCGGATGAGAATCTGGCACATCATGTTGCAGGAAAGGTTCCGGAAAAACACTTTATTTTTAATGATGGTTTTTGCCACGTACATAAGAGCATTGAGGCATCGGAGGTAAAAAAAGCAAAGGAAGCTTATACGAATGCTTTGGTATTGGTTCATCCAGAGTGTACAAAGGATGTGTTAGAGCTTGCGGATTATATTGGAAGCACATCCCAGATTATTGAATACGCTACAAAATCTGATGCTAAGGAGTTCATTATTGGTACGGAAATGGGTATTTTCTATGAACTTTTATTAAAAAATCCTGATAAGAAATTTTATCCCGTAAATCCTAAACAGATTTGTCCGAATATGAAACGGATTTCAATAGAGAGCGTGTTAAATGCACTTAAGACTCTTTTACCAGAGGTGGTGTTAGACGAAGAAGTCAGAATTAAAGCATATGAACCATTAAAACGTATGCTTGATTTAGCAAAATGAAATAAGGGGCTGCCGAGGCAGCCCCTTATTAAAATGCATTCATGCATTATTGTAAATTGACAGAATCTATGATTTCCTCGGAACCAATTTTATAACTTTGAATCATGGAATCTGTAGTCAGATAAAAATAGTCGCCGATATATAATCCGCGGGTGGATTCTATGTTATAAGTTCCGTCTGCGATTTTATAGCATGCAGTTTCTATAAAACCATATTTTTCATCATATGCATAGGTTGAGTAGTAATAATTATTGCTGGTATCATTAAAAGACCAGTATGCAAAGCCAAATATATTTTTGGCAGGGTCAATCATAATTGCCTTATAGTTATACAGGGCTTCACTGTATTCTGCATCTTTAAGGATATGCTTATCTTTTTCTGTTACATTTGCAGGGTCGCTGATATCAAACATGGAGAGTTTTAAACCAAGAAACTGCTGTGTTTTTGGGTCAGTTTCTTCGCCAATGCCCAGTAAAATATTGTTTCCATAAAAATGCATGTAGTTTGAAAACCCGGGGATTTTCAATGAACCAATAATTTTAGGGTCTGCCGGGTCTGATAAATCTACCGAAAAGAGGGGATCGGTATTTTTATAGGTCACAAAATATCCCGTATTTTCCATAAACCTTGCGGAATATATGATTTCTCCGGGTGCGATTCCGGTAATTTTGCCTGTCAGGTTTAATTTATCATCTAATACATAGAGTGCATTTACATCCTTGTCCGGGGCATTTGCAGTATCATTAACTGAAAGGCTGCGGAGCAGGGAAATGTTATTTGACGGTATGGTTGCAACAATGCGCAGATGGTTATCATATTCATTGATGGCAAAGGGACCATAAAGATAACCTGCAATTAATGCACTGCTTCCTACCGTAAACTTTCCGTTTTTATAGTAAACCTTGGATATTTTTGTTTTTGTAACGGAATCATATAGGGTTTCATAAAAATATATAGCCTGTTCACTGACATATACCTCTGCCACATTTCCGGGAACAGCCAGTGTATCAGTAAAGGCGTCCGTATCTGTAAGCTTTAGCGAAGTGATGACCTTAGTGGAATCTAACATGCTGTCCTTTGGATAATAGATTCTGCCGCAGTCAATTGTTTTATCGTTTACGCATGGAATATAATTTTGGTATATTGATTTGTCTGATAGATCCATGGTAGAATAATCGCTTATGGTATAAAGGTAACCATTGCTTACCCGTGAACTTAACAACGAGCCGGATTGTGACAGATTTTTTATCTTTTTAGGTTTTTTGGGGTTAGATATATCATAAATTTCAATTAAGGTATGGTAATCAGTCGTAGTCCCATATTCTGCCTTGCTGTAAAGTAAAAAGAGTTTATTGTCCTGTAAATAGAATTCTTTCAAATCAATCCATTGATTCTTATTATCTGCAACAGGCAGTTTAATGTCCGATGTTTTGGTAAGTTTTCCGTTGTCTGCTTTAGTAATTGTGATTGTTGTCAAATAATCATCTGTCTTGTCATCATATTTGCTGACAGCCTTGTAGATATACTTTCCATCTGTTTTAATAATATCTCCTTCGTCTACATTTTCTTCCTGCTTGTTTGTATCAGAGTGTTCCGATTCCTTTGAAGCACCGGAGGCGGTATCTGTTTTGACCTTAGCAGCTTCGGAATTTATTGTGTATTCATCGTCAGACAGTGCCATATCGCTCCTGATTCCACTGCTCATTGTATCACCATAATCTTCCATTGCACCGGCATCTAAGTCATTGGTTAGCACGGTAGAAATACTGTCATAATATTTGTCATAAGCAGACTTTATATCTGTATAATAATCATCATAGCTTTCAGGGTTGACCAGTCCGGGCTGGTATGAGAG
>JAIDHZ010000335.1 GCA_029052995.1 Lachnospiraceae bacterium
ATGGTACAAATTAACAACAATTATTCTCGGAAACAGTTTAATTTACAAAGAAAATTTTTTATCTGTTTAAGGAATTTTTAAGAAATTCATTGAGTTTTTCTTAAGGCAGGACTATCATAATGATGATAGTATAAAATCTGGTATTACAAAGATGTTATACTCGCACCTATTAATAAAGTTTGTGACATGCAGGTAATGTTACATATATGCATTGCAAACACAAGTTAGGAGAACAGGCTATGGAAACGATTTTAATTGTAGATGATAACAGGGAAATTGTGTATTCATTGGGGGAGCTTTTAAAATACGAGGGATATGAGATTGCAAGTGCCTATGACGGCATGGAGGCATTAGAGGTTTTGGAAAAGAACGCAGTAGACCTGATACTGTTAGATGTTATGATGCCTCGAATGAATGGGCTTTCTGCCCTGATGAAGATTAGGGAAACGAAACAGATTCCGGTTATCATTTTGTCGGCAAAGACGGAGGAGAGCGATAAGGTATCGGGGCTGGTTTTAGGTGCGGATGATTACGTGGAAAAGCCCTATAATCCGGCAGAGCTGATGGCAAGAGTAAAAGCACAGTTAAGGCGCTACAAAACATGGGGAGGGGGAAATCCTGAGGAAAATAGTGAAAGGCTGGTAAACGGTGGTCTTGTACTTGACCAAAAGCAGCGGATTGCCATAGTGGATGGCGGGGAGGTGAAGCTTACGGCTAAGGAATACAGTATTTTGGAACTTTTAATGACACATCCCGGACAGGTTTTTTCCGCAGAGCAGATTTATGAAAATGTCTGGGGAGAGGAGGCGGCATTTGCTGTGGAAAACACGGTTATGGTGCATATCCGCCATATTAGGGAAAAGATAGAGATTGATCCAAAAAATCCAAGATATGTAAAGGTGGTGTGGGGAATTGGCTATAAAATGGAAAAACAAAATTAAGGGAAGAAAAATTGATATAAAACTGATAGTGGCCGGTGGGTCGCTGGCGGTTGGCATGTTTTTTCTGTTGGTTGCAATTTATGGGAATATAGAAGCACCAACAAACCAAACATGGTTTTTGGGAATGATAATGAATATATTTCTCGCAAATGGAATCTGGCGTTTATCAGACTATATTTTATTTGGATTGTATGGCGACTGGGTTCCGGCAGATGAGGGATATTATGGGGAATGGAAGCTGAAATGGAAAAATATGCAGTGGACGTTTAATATTATTTTTGCGATATTGCTGATTTTGGCACGCTGGTATTTCTCCCTTCTTCAAAACGGTGCATTTATTGGGTATTGGAATACAAATTACAACTATTCCACCGGGTATGTCATGGTATTTACGGTATTTTTGCAGTATGGGATTTGTCAGTGGAGGCTTATTAAATTTATGCATGGAAAACTAACCCCACTTATGGATTATATGAAAACGGTAAATGAGGAGCAACTGAAAAAGGCGGTGGAACTGGAAAAGGAAAGTATAGCTAAGATGACAAAGAGCGAACAGCTTAAGGTGGAGCTGATTTCCAATGTGTCCCATGATTTGAAAACGCCTTTAACTTCCATGGTGGGTTATATTGAGCTGTTAAAAAAGGAAGAGCTTGAAGACACGGCAAGGGACTATGTGGAGGTGATTTCCGATAAGGCGGGCAGGCTTAAGGAAATGATAGAAAGCCTGTTTTCCATTGCCAAGGCAAGCAGCGGGAATGTGGAGCTGAATATGGAAACGATTGATTTGAATACGCTGATTTCCCAGCTTCATGCAGATATGGAGGATAAGATCGCAGAGAGCGGATTAACCTTTGTTGAAATGCTTTCTGAAGAAGATACAAAATTAACCGCAGATAATATGTACCTGTACCGTATCTGTCAGAATCTTTTTGAAAATGCGTTGAAATATTCGGCGAAAGGGACACGGGTGTTTGTGAAGACCTTTGCAGAGACCGATGCAGACAAAGCAAAGTCTTTGGAGGATGAAAAGGAAGATGTGTCCGTAAATCCGAAAGAAGAGGAGACAGGCGGGGAAGAGCCTGAAAGCCAGGTCACAGACAACATTTCCACAAATAATTGGATTTGCCTTGAGGTGACTAACACATCAGGCTATGCAATGGACTTTGATAAAGAAGACATTGTGGAGCGTTTTGCAAGAGGGGACAAGGCAAGAAGCAGTGAAGGAAACGGATTAGGGCTTGCCATCGTCAGTTCTTATACCAGTGCTTTGGGCGGCATATTTGATATAGGGATTGATTGTGACCAGTTTAAGGCGAAGGTGAAGTTTCCGGGATAAACAGGAAGAAAGAAGAATTACTTAAGAAAATAATAAGAAAACAATAAGAAGAATATAAGACAGCCTATCGGCTTTTTTAAGATATAGCCTTTATCATTGGTATTAGAAAATACGTTATGGGAAAGGCTATATTTTATGATGAAAGAGAAAAGAAGAACATTAAAAAGAAACTTAAAATTCCACATTTTGCTGTGTATGATTGCTCTGGCAGTTCTGCTCATTCCGTTACCCTCCGGCAGTATATTTGGTTCGGAGGGGGACTGGATTTCACAGCATGTGGCGGTGGCGGAAAGCCTGCGCCAGGCAATGAGGGAACAAAAAACCCTGATACCGCAGTGGATTGGGCTTGGCGGGGGAAGCAGTGTCTATGATTTTTCCTATTACGGACTACTGAGACCGGATGTTGTGCTGTCCTGCTTTTTCCCGCAGATAGAGATGAAATATGTGATTTCTGTCTACGCAATATTAGGTGTGGTGGCAGCAGTTAATCTCTGTTTTGTATGGCTGAAGCGTCAGCATATATCAGAGCGGTCTGCATTCGCGGGAGCGGTGCTGTTTGCCTGCGCTTCCTGTTTTTATCATGCGCATCACCAGATTATGTTTGTAAATTATATGCCCTTTTTGCTGCTGGCATTGATGTCGGTGGATAAGCTGCTGGAAAAAAGAAAAATGTGGCCGCTTGTTCTGTCATTGTATTTCATTTATATTCACAGCTATTATTATGCTC
>JAIDHZ010000336.1 GCA_029052995.1 Lachnospiraceae bacterium
GTGTTATATCATTCAGATTCCATGTTAAATATTGATATGCAGATGCAGGCAAAGCATGATTTTGAGGAAATGTACAGGGAATTTTCCATATACAAAAGCTTAAATGCCAGAGACAAGAAAACGGCTATGATAGTAATGGAGCGGCTGAAGGAGGTGTATGCAGAAGAAAACTCCGATGGCAAAAAGAGCTGATTTATAATATAATTAAGGTCAAACAAATCAAAAGATATAGATGAATTACCATAAGAGAAATGACATATTAGGGAGTTATAACGGATGATAAAAATTGCAGTATGTGATGATAACAGCTATGATATTGAAATGACGAAAAAGGAGGTGTACAATGCGTGTAGGATACATAATATCGAATGTGAAGTTAACGTATATGATAATAGTGAAACTATGGTGTCAGATATATTACGGGACTGTATAGAAGTGGTTTTACTGGATATACAAATGCCACAAGTATCCGGTATGGAAATTGCAAATAAGCTCAAAGAGGCGGCATCATTTATCAATATAATTTTCCTTACAAACCGGGTGGACATGGTTTTTGAATCGTTCCAGTATCACCCTTTCAGGTTTGTACGTAAAGAATATATAAAAGAGGAACTTGGAGAGGCTCTTGTGGCAGTGGAAAAGAAAATTGCATCCGAACTGCATCTTGTGCAGTTTGATAAAGGTAAGATGGTCGGCAGCTTTAAGGTCAGGGACATACAGTATATTGAGAGCAATGGTCATTATTTGGCAATTCACTTACCGCAGACAGTTTGTAAGGTAAGGGGAAAGATATCAGATTGTGAGAAACAATTGTCGGATCTTGGATTTATTCGTACTCAAGTAGGTTATCTGGTAAATGTAAGGCATGTAGCACGCCTGACATCCAAAGAGGTGCAAATGGATAATGGAAATATTCTTCCGGTAAGGAGAGGAAGTGCTGAGCAGATTAAGATACAATATGCCAAAGATATGGAGAAATTTGTAAATGGACGTTATATATAAAGCAGCAGAGTATGGGGCAACATTGTTTGATGCAGTTGCCCCTATTGCTTTTTTGACAATTCTGTTTGGAAGAAATAAAAGGATGAAGAAGGGTACATATTATATGTGCATGGTTTTAATGACATTTCTTAATGTGGCTGTGGTTTTCTTGCTAGAAGGAAAGGATATTGTACAAGCGGCTGCAATGGTTATGTTTGAGTGGCTGTATTCTGTCTGCCTATTGGAAGGGAAGGGATGGAAGAAGCTTATATATGTGCTGATGTATGATATTATCCTTAGTATAGCCAGTATGGTAATTGTGTATGGCATGGCATATGTGTTTTCTTTGGAATTGGAGATGCTTATGCAGTTTGGTACAATGTATAGAGTTGTTACGCTTATTTGTAATAAGATACTTATTATCGTTTTATTGTTTATGGTTATCCTGATGGAGAAAAAAGGAAAACCGGAATATCGGGAATGGAAGACTGCTGTATTTGGATATGCGGCAGTTATTATGGCAGAATTATCAATTGTTAGATTTACAAAACAGCAGAATTTTGTCAGGAATACTACTATTGAATTGATGTTTTGGTTAACGCTTGCAATCATTGCAATTGGGGTTACGCTTGCTGTCTGTATTTATCGGTTAGATAAGCAGTATCATTTCAGATTGGAAAATGAAGTGTTGGCGGCTAAACTGTATGAAGAAAGATACGTGCTTCAAAAAATAGACGAGATGTATGAAGATAACCAAATTTTGCGCCATGATTTGAGAAGATATCTGACGATAGCGCAGGGAATGGTAAAAAATAATGAAATAGACACTCTTAGGAAATATCTGGAAGAAGTATTAGGAGAACATTTTGAAGCGAAGCAGATATATCATACGGATAGCAGTGTGGTAAATGCGGTATTAAATGATAAAGCAAATATCTGCAAGAAAAACCATATTCAATACAATGTCACTGCATCCGGTAAGATTGGTGGGCGCTGGCAGATTGATATAGGTATTATTTTGTCGAACCTGATTGATAATGCAATTGAGGCAGAATTAAAAGAGGAGCGGGGGAGGATTAATGTGCACATTTTACCGTGTAAAAAAATGCTACAGATAAGGGTTGCAAATTATATCAGCAGACCGGTATTAAAGGACAATCCCAGGTTAAAGACATGGAAAAAGGATAGCGAAAGTCACGGGATTGGGACGAAAAGCGTGAAAAAAATGGTGGAAAAAATGGATGGAACCTGTCTGTATGAAGAGAAGGAAAACTATTTTATAGCGACCATTTTACTGCCTGATGATGCAAACTGTGCCTAAAACGCTACAAACTGTGCCACCCCCCTTGAAAAAAAATAGAAATCAGTTATTATGCAGATATAAGGAAGTGATTACATTGAGTGAGAAGCTTTCCTGCATGATAGCTGATTTTTTGATTAAGGATAATGCAATATCAGAGAAGGACTATGAGATATACAAGTATGGATTCGAGCTTCTGGTATACAGTTTGGAGCAAGCCATATTTCTGCTTGTATTGGGAGTGTTTATGAAACAGCTTTGGATAACTGTGGTGTTTTTGGCAGTGTTTACATCATTGCGCAGGTATACGGGAGGATATCATGCGAATACGCGAGTGGGATGTACGGCTGCTACAGCAGGATTTTATATGGCTGTTTTGGTACTGGTTGTTTTGGTACAGGATTTTATTTATAGACCGGGTATTGTTGCATCCTATATCCTGTTTTATTGGATTGTATTTTTCGGATATGTTCCGGTGGAGCATAAGGATAAACCGATGTCAGATGGTCAGAAAAAGAGGAGCAGGAAGAAAGCATTGATTTTGTCGGTGGTATACATGGTTATTGCACTGCTGATATATCCATATTCTGATATTGTGGGATATGGAATAGTGGTTACAATGTTTATAACAGCAGTATCTGTAATAATACAAGGGAAAAGGAGGATTGAGGGAAATGATTAAGAAGGTTGTGGAAAAGCTGCTTGTAAAATTAGCAGACAATATGACAGAAAAAGCGGTGAACTCTGCTTCGCCAAGATTCTGTTTCCAGCCGGAAGAACCGGAAGCAGCAAGAAGAAGGTTCTTAAAATAAGGGAGAGTTTTTTTGATTTCCTTTGAAAGCAACAGTGGATGATGGCGGTATCTGATTGATATATTCGCCATCACCATCCTGTATAAGTGATGAAGTAAGTTACAATAAGATAAAGGACAATATAATGAGATGTACATTTGTAAAACAGCATGATGTGACATACTGTGCGTCGGCGTGCCTTGCCATGGTCTGCCTGCATTATAGAAAAGAAACCACCATTACCCAGTTAAGTGACATGATTGGAACAGATTTGAAGGGAACCAATCTGCTGGGACTGGATAAATGTGCATTCGCACTTGGTTTTATCACGCAGGCGGTAAGGGTTGACAGGGAGGGCTTTTTAAGCAAATACACCCTGCCTGCTATTGCAAATGTGATTACAAAAGAAGGGATGACGTATTTTGTTGTCAATATG
>JAIDHZ010000337.1 GCA_029052995.1 Lachnospiraceae bacterium
GTGCCAAAAATTTGAGGCAGGTAGTCGAACATTTATTGGAAAACAAGTGTATTGAGCCGGAAAAATGGAATGGTTTCTTACCTGGGAAACCTGGATCTTCTATAGATTTTTCCGACGTGAAAGGACAGGGAACCATGAAAAGGGCGACGGAGATTGCAGTGGCAGGTATGCATAATATTTTATATCTTGGTGCACCCGGGGCGGGTAAATCCATGGTTGCAAAGAGAATTCCGACAATTATGCCTGATTTGACCTATGAGGAAGGTCTGGAAATTACAAAAATTTATAGTGTAAATGGTATGCTGGAGCCGGAGGAGGGGATTTTACAGCATAGACCGTTTCGTATGCCTCATCATTCAATTACTGCCCAGGCACTGATTGGCGGCGGGAAAATTCCAAGGCCTGGTGAAATCAGTCTTGCACATAATGGTGTTTTATTTTTGGATGAATTTTTGGAATTTCAAAAAAATATTATCGAGATGATGCGCCAGCCTTTAGAGGATGGTAAAGTCACCATTTCAAGGCTTCAGGGAAGTTATACATTTCCCTGTGAATTTATGCTTGTTGCAGCGATGAATCCGTGTCCATGTGGATTTTATCCTGATTTGACTAAATGTCGTTGTACAAGACCGCAGATAGAGCGGTATCTCAAAAAAATTTCCCAGCCTATGTTAGACAGGATGGATATGAATATATCTGTGAAAAAAATGGATTATGATGCATTATATAGTGATGATGAGGAGGAATCCTCGGATGAAATTAAGAAGAGGGTAGTCGTGGCACAACAGGTACAGAGAAAACGCCTTGAAAAATTTGGCGTCCGGTATAATTCTCAGATTCCCACAAATATTTTAGATGCTGTTTGTATACTTGGTCCGAAAGAGAAGGTGCTTCGAAGAAAGGCTTTTGAACAATATGGGCTATCTGCAAGAGGAGCAGGGAAGGTGTTAAAAGTTGCGAGGACAATCGCTGATTTAGACCATGAAGAGTGTGTGAAGGAAAGACATATATTGGAGGCGTTGTCGTATCGCCTGCCGGATTTTTACGGAGGTGGCAAGGCATGATGAAAGAAGATTTTTTTTGGTACTGGCTTACCAATATTGATGGAATAGGGAGAGGTTCTGTAAGAAAACTCATTGAATCTTTTGGCTCACCGGATATGGTTTATGATGCACCGGATGAGATGGTTTGTAACCTTCTTAGAACAGGACAACAGAGAGAAAATTTTAAAAAATCAAAAAATAAAGACAGTATAAGGAAGGGATTACAGAAACTGTCGGATTTGCAGATTAGCTATATGCATACGGATTCTTATTCATATCCCTTAAGGCTCAGGCAAATTCCTGATCCCCCGTACTCCCTGTATTTACAGGGGAAAATGCCTGCAAAGGATCAAAAGGCAGTTGCTGTTATAGGTGCCAGGAACTGTACAAGATACGGGGAAGAGATGGCGAAATTTTTTGGGAGGGAGCTTGCAAAATGTGGAATTGCCATTATCAGTGGACTTGCCAGAGGCATAGATGGTATGGCACATATTGGTGCATTAGAGGGAGGCGGATATACGCTCGGCGTAGTTGGAGGAGGTATTGATCAGATTTATCCAAAGGAGAATTACAATTTGTTTATTCAAATGAAGGAAAGAGGGGGGATTTTATCGGAAAATAATATCGGAGTAAAACCTGCTGCAGGATTATTTCCGCTAAGAAACCGTTTGATTGCCGGATTGTGTGATGGGATTTTGGTGGTGGAGGCAATGGAGAAAAGTGGTACATTTATTACAGTTGATCAGGGGCTGGAGCAGGGAAAAGAAATTTTTGCGCTGCCGGGACGCATGACTGACAAAAAAAGTGCAGGGTGCAATAATCTTATTAAGCTGGGTGCACATATAGTAACAGAAGTATCCGATATTCTTCAAATACTTGGGATTGAATATAATTACAAAGAGACAATAAAAGATTTTGGATTTTCGGGGCAAAAAAATCAGAAAATGTCACTTGCGCCTCAGGAGAAAATGGTGTATAGTTGTTTGGAAATTGAACCAAAGCATATTGACTGTATTATTTATGAAGCAAAGCTTGCACCACAGGATGTCAGCAGAATATTAAATGAGTTGGCAATACGTGGTGTTATTACCGAAACAAACAGAAATTATTATGCAATCATAGTATAAAGGAGGAGCCTTCAAATGGCAAAGAACCTTGTGATCGTAGAGTCACCGGCAAAAGCAAAAACAATTAAAAAATTTCTTGGAAGTAATTATGAAGTGGTTGCTTCTAATGGTCATGTAAGGGATTTCCCGAAATCCCAGATGGGTATTGATGTGGAGCATGACTTTGAACCGAAATATATTACGATTAGGGGAAAGGGTGAGCTTTTAGCAACTCTAAGGAGAGAGGTTAAAAAAGCAGATAAGGTTTATCTTGCAACTGACCCGGACCGCGAGGGGGAAGCGATTTCATGGCATTTGTCTAAGGCGCTGAAATTAGAAGATAAAAAGTACAAGAGGATCACATTTAATGAGATTACAAAAAATGCTGTAAAAGGTTCTTTAAAGGCTGCAAGGGATATTGATATGGATCTTGTAGACGCCCAGCAGGCAAGACGTACGTTAGACCGCCTGGTGGGGTATGAAATAAGTCCTGTTTTATGGGCGAAAATTAAAAGAGGGCTTTCGGCAGGTAGAGTACAATCTGTTGCGCTAAGATTAATTTGTGACAGGGAAGAAGAAATAAATAATTTTGTGCCTGATGAATACTGGACATTGGAAGCAAGGCTTAAGGCGTCAGGTAATAATAAGGCATTTATTGCAAAATTACAGCGTACACCTGAGGGTAAGGCTGAAATTCATTCAAAAGAAGAAATGCAGAAAATATTAAAAGATTTGGCAGGGGAAAAGCTTACGGTTAAGGAGATAAAGAAAACTACCAGAACAAAAAAACCGCCATTTCCGTTTATTACATCCACTTTACAGCAGGAGGCCGCCAAAAAGTTAAATTTTGCTACCGGTAAAACAATGAGAATTGCCCAGCAGCTTTATGAAGGCATTGATGTAAAAGGGCGTGGAACTGTAGGTTTAATTACTTATCTGAGAACAGATTCTGTCAGGATTTCTGATGAGGCAAATAACGCAGCACTTGCTTATATTGAAGAAAAATACGGAAAAAACTATGTGGGTAAAGTTATAAAGCCTGCGGATAACGGAAAAAAGATTCAAGATGCCCATGAGGCAATCCGCCCTACGGATGTTACACTTTCTCCCGTTATCTTAAAAGAACAGCTTACCAGGGACCAGTTCAGACTTTATCAGCTGATTTATAATCGTTTTTTGGCAAGCCGAATGGAAGCAGCTTCATATGAAAGTGAAACAATAAAGCTCACCGCCCAAAATTATGAGTTTGGTGCCACATAAACAAAGCTTTTGTTTGATGGCTTTATGGCTGTTTACTTAATAGAAGATGAAAATGATGAGCATATTGAGGGATAGATATTTCTTGTAGGATGTCTCTTGGCACTAAATAGCGAACC
>JAIDHZ010000338.1 GCA_029052995.1 Lachnospiraceae bacterium
TATTTGGAGACATATTCGGAGACATGTTTGGCGGTGGAAGAACACGTCAGTCAAATGGTCCAATGAAGGGCGCCAATATAAAAACTACTGTACGCGTAAAATTTGATGAGGCCGTGTTTGGATGCCAGAAAGAATTGGAACTTCCCTTAAAGGATGAATGCGTGGTATGTCATGGTACCGGATCCCAGCCGGGGCATAATCCGGAAACATGTACCAAATGTAACGGCAAAGGCCAGGTTGTATTTACCCAGCAGTCTTTGTTTGGCGTGGTTCGTAATGTACAGACTTGTCCTGAATGCGGTGGCAGCGGTAAAGTAATTAAATTTAAATGTAACCAGTGCAGCGGTACAGGATATGTAAAGAGCAAAAAGAAGATTCAGGTTGTTGTTCCTGCGGGCATTGACAATGGACAGAGCATACGCATCCGTGAAAAGGGTGAGCCGGGTACTAATGGCGGAGGCAGGGGTGATCTGCTGGTGACAGTGCTGGTTGACAGGCATCCGCAGTTCCAGCGTCAGGAGTATGATTTGTTTTCTTCTGAACCGATTACATTTACACAGGCAGCGCTTGGAGGAACCGTTATCCTTAATACCATTGATGGTCCGATGGACTATGAGATTAAGGCAGGAACCCAGACAGACACGAAGATTAAGCTAAAGGGAAAAGGCGTCCCGACATTAAGAAATAAGAGCGTGCGCGGAGACCATTATGTAACGTTAGTGGTTCAGGTGCCGGATAAGCTTACTGAAGAACAGAAGAATATATTGAATAACTTTGATGAGGCAACAGCTTCTGCAAGAAGGTCTACGGATTCTTCAGGAGATTTTAGCTTTGGGGGGCATAAGAAAAAAGGATTTGGGAAGAAAAAATAATGAAAAAGGAGCTTTTGAAGCTCCTTTTTTACTGTGCCTTTTTAGTAAGATGTTCTTTACAAAGTGACCGATTTAATAGTATAATGAAACCATTGTAATATGTAACAGGATGTATATATATAAAACAGAGTCAATTAAAGAGGAGAGTGAATAACGCTATGAGAAGAAAAAGAATTAAGACATGCTGTCTGGCTTTGACTACAGCCCTGATGATGTCAGCAGCCGGTTTTAGCACTGCAATAGCTGCCGGAACAGGCAATGATGCAGCGGTACAGAGTGCTGCAGAGAAAGCCGGGGCGCAAGATACGGATTTGGAAAAAGAGATATTAGAAGTGCAGGAGGAAGAATATGAGAAAACAAAAGCACTTCAAGATATAGAATTGAGTGTAAATAAGTCCGCAGAGGATTTTATAAGTGATCCGTATTTGCTTAAGGCGATTATTTATGCATACAATGCGGGGATGAACCTGACAGGAGCCGGTCAGGTTACGGAGGATACCTTTACATCCGATATGTTAAAGGCATATGCCGGGGACTTAGACCTGTCAAAAGCAGAAGGAATGGATGCCGTAACGGACCTTACAGGTCTTGATTATGCAGTGAATGCAAAGAGTATTAATATTAGTGGATGTACTAAGATAACAAAGATTTCGCTAAAATTTCCTGATGCCCAATTTAAGAGTTTTGTAATGCCGGATACAGTCACAGAGATTGGGGATAATGCATTTCAGACATGTAAAATGCTTGAATCAATAGAATTACCGGCAGGGCTTACAAAAATCGGAGAGTATGCCTTTGCAAACTGTGAGTCGTTAAAATCCGTTAATGTACAGGGCGGCACGAAGGATGCCCTGCCGGATAACCTCACGATTATCGGGCAGCAGGCATTTGCTTCCTGTATCTCCCTTGAAAAGATTTCTATTCCCTCCTATAGCAATGGTGAGATTTTGAGTCCTTCGGTATTCGCATTGTGTAAGGGGCTTAAGGAGATTAATATCGGTGCAGGAATTACTGCAATCCCCTCCTCAGGATTTTTGAATGCGGGACAAAGTGGAGACGGAGCAGAAGGAGTAACAGTTACGTTTGCTGAGGGCTCCTTACTTAAAAAATTTCAGACCGATGCATTTAAAAATGCAAAATTTGCAGGTGATTCCACATTAGATTTATCGATGTGTGAAAGCCTTGAAGAGATTATGGGTTCTGTTTTTGAAGGGACAAGCGGTCTTACAAAAATTATTTTGCCTGATCCGACGGCCGGGAAGACTGTCACATTAGGAAAAGATGCTTTTGCCTTAAGTGAGCTTGCGGCCATGGGGATAAAGG
>JAIDHZ010000339.1 GCA_029052995.1 Lachnospiraceae bacterium
AAATAATAGTACGAAGAAAGGAAGTGATGGTATGTCGATTACAGCAACAGAGTTAAAAAATAATTTAGGGAAGTATTTGCTTTTATCAGCAACTGAGGATATTCTTATTACGAAAAATGGGAAAGTTGTAGCAAAGTTAGTGAATCCTCATCAGAACCGGGTAGATACAGCAAAATCACTGTTTGGAATTTTACCAAAAGATGCAGACATAGAGAAAGCCAGAGCAGAAAGGTTGAGTAAATGAAAATTTTGATTGACACCAATATTGTTATTGACGCTTTAGCATCAAGGGAACCTTGGAATGAAAGTGCTGAAAAAATATTTCTTATGGCTGCGAATAACATAGTCGATATGTATATAACGGCTAGTTCTGCAACAGATATTTATTATCTGATTAGAAAACATTTGCATAATACGGAAATTGCCAAACAGATTATGGGAAAATTGTATTCACTGGCGGGAATTTTGGAAGTAAAAGAGGAAGACCTTGTGGAGGCATTGGCATCACCAATTGCAGATTATGAAGATGCAGTGGTAGAACAAGTGGCAAGAAGGTCTGACATGGAATGTATTGTAACTCGCAATGAAAAAGATTACGAGGCAGGACTTACACAGATTTTTTCACCGAAAGATATTATCCGATTTATGGAGCAGGAGAAATAGCAGATTTGACAAACCCAAAAGTTGCTCAAACAGAAATTTAATAAACAGAAATATATTAAAGATTTAATTATTGAAATGTATGATGTAGACAAAGAAACTGCTATGGTTGCAATTAATCGTTCGGGATTAATCAACTCATTGGAAGTAAGCCCTGTTTTAACTGCGCATATAACTGATGAAGATTGGGCAGAAAAAATATGGAGTGGCTATCAGCAACACAGGAATTAGGGCGTTTTTTGTGCTTGATAAATTCATGAGAAAGATGTATTTGGTACATTTTTAAGCAAGGCAAGAAAAACAAAAAAATTGAACTATCCATTAATGCTTCAAAATTTGAAAAAGTGGGTTTTAAAGTACAATATTCCATATCTAAAAAATTTAAGAATGCAAAGACATTTACAATTAAATCAACTAAAAATAATTTCCAAAATTACTGTACAACTCCAGAAATCAGTGCCACAAGGCGAAGGATTGTTGACTAATATTCGATTTTATAAAAATATCATCTATCTTTCTGACAAGGATAGATGGTATTTTTTGTGTGTGAA
>JAIDHZ010000034.1 GCA_029052995.1 Lachnospiraceae bacterium
GTATTATTGAACAAGCTATGCTTGTGATATAATACAGGAGTTACTCTTAAACTAGAAATATAATTGAATACTATTGTAAATTATGTTAAAATAGCGCCATTAGATATGTGTTGTGGGATATATATTCAGATGCCGGTTATTAACATTATATTACATAATACAGTTATATGAATTATAGGGAGAGGTGTTATTATGAAAATGCAAAAGAAACAAAAAGTTTATTTATCCGCATTAGACGAGTATATCAATAAAGTGTATATCTTAGTTCTTTTACTGGTTCCATGTGCATGCCTGTGTGCGGGGGCGGGCTATACTCATTCTAAGGTTGTAGGGTGGGTGCCAAGTGTCAGTTGGATTAAACTTATTATTTTTGATATTACTTGTCTTATGTATCTTTTAATTAGCATTTATTTTATAAAGACAGGATTTCGTGATGGTATTGTAAGGAAGGACAAGTTAAAAGCAGCTAAGGTGTTTTTGGTTCTCATAATGCTTATACAGTTTAACTTCATACTCTACATGATACCGTCAACAGATTTTTGGGGATTTACTTTTTTCTTTGTGGTTTTAACGGCATTTTTTTTGGATTATAAGATGGTTGCTGCGGCGTCGGTAGAAATAGGGGGCTCTATTGTAGTGGCATGGTTTTTGAATGGGGCAGTCCATTTACCGGCAGCAGATGGGAATTTTCATGTAAATATGATGAACCGGGGGGTCAGTCTTGCATTGTCACTTCCGACAACTGTACTGCTTGTGTGGCTGGTTGGGAAATTTTTGGTCACTGCCAAAAAAGATGAGTTAGAACGCAACAATGAGAAAACGCAGAAGGTTTTGGGAGCAGTACAGGATATTTCAGCTAATCTGGTGACTGCGGGAGCTGCCTTGGCAGAGATATCCGAAAATGAGAGTTCATCTTCTGAGGAGTTAGCAGCAACGAGTGAGATGTTGTTGGAAGGTAGCAATTTGCTAAGCAGCCGGACCGAGGAGAGTTTGGCTAACCTTGAAGAATTGAATAAATGGAAAAATATTATCGGTGATAATGTAGAGAAAGTCGAGAAGGCATCGGGAGATTTGCTGGAGAAATCAAAGGATAATGAAAAGCTGCTTGGAAATCTGCAAAAGATTAATAATGAAGTGGCGAATTCAATGATTGCAACAACTGAAGTGGCACAAAAACTATCAAAGGCGGTAAAGGAAATAGGAACCACCTTAAATTTAATCAATGAGATTTCGGAATCAACTAATTTGTTGGCATTAAATGCAGCAATAGAGGCAGCAAGGGCTGGAGAGGCAGGCCGGGGATTTGCTGTAGTAGCGCAGGAAGTTGGTAATTTAGCCAATAGCACAAAGGAATCATTAGAGGAGGTTGAGGTTGCCATTCGGATGGTGCAGGATAATGCAAGCGAAATTGCGTTGCATATCGAGGACAATTCGCAGAAATTGACGCAGCAAAATGAGTATTTTTCTGATGTATATACAGGAATGCAGGATATGACAAAGTTGCTTTCGGTTTCGGTGGAGGCTGTTAATGCAATGGGTGATTCATATGACAGACAGTCAGAAGTGATTAAGAATACGATTTCTATCAATCAGGTTATTGCGGAAAGTATCACAAATGAAAACGAGCAGTTTGCGTCCATTAATGACATGGTGGAGTGTAATGCGGCTGATATTGGAAAGATGGCTGGGCAGGCATCTGCCATTAACAATATGGTAGATGAGATTAATGAGTTGTTAGGAGCAGAGTAATAACGTTGACTAAATAATCTTACAGCTGGCAATAAGGTAGGTTTAACAGGGAAAATTACTTTTTTGTTGAATCGAATTTATTGCCAGCTGTTTCTTAACTGTTCCTTACTGCCTGTGATGAAGAGGTAAGCGCTGTGTGGGCTTTTGAAACCGGTACAGTATACTAATCTACTTAGAAAATGAGGAGTGAAGCTATGGAAAGTATAATACAGCTTATGATTATCTTTGTTACCATGATTGTGTGTCTGCTGGCAGGAGATTACCGCATTTCCTGTTTTTTCCTGTGTGGATGTATTGCGGCTTTATTTATCGTTAATCGTTTATATTACCGAAAGAAGGAAAAGCAGACAGAGGAAATGATAAATTACCTGATGAAGGTGCAGGACGGGCTGCAGCTTCCGGATATGACGAAATGTAATGAGGGGCAGCTTGGCATTTTGCAGAGTGAAATTTATAAGCTTGTGGTGCTTCTGAAGGAACAGGCAGGCATTGCAAAAAGGGAAAAATCATATCTTGCCGGGATGCTTTCTGACATTTCTCATCAGATTAAGACGCCTATTACGGCAATTACCCTGATGACGGATTTGCTAAAAGAACCCGGTCTGCCGGAGGAAAAAAGGCTCGAGTGTATAACAAGGATTGATAAACAGGTCAGTAAAATTACCTGGCTAATCCGTAATCTGCTGACGCTTTCACAGTTAGAGGCGGATATGTTAGAACTGAAAAAAGAGCAGGTGGAGGTAAGACAGCTTTTAGAAAAGGCCTGCCAGTCATTGACACTGCTGGCGGAGGTAAAGGGGGTAGACTTGTCCTTAGAGACGCATAAACCGGAAAATTATAAATCAGGGGAAAGAATGTATGTTGTCTGTGACGAGGGGTGGACGGCAGAGGCACTTTCCAATATTATCAAGAATTGTGTGGAGCACACCCCTGAAGGCGGAGAGGTACGCATTACGGTCAGCCAGCATAATTTTGCCACAAATATTGTAATCCGGGATAACGGACAGGGGATTTCCAAAGAGGATTTACCCCATATTTTTGAGCGGTTTTATAAGGGCAGGCACGGTTCAAAGGACAGTGTGGGAATCGGTCTTGCCATGGCAAAGCAGGTGATACTGCGGCAAAACGGTGTGATTACCGTGGAGAGTGAGGAGGGGAAGGGCAGTACCTTTTATGTTAAGCTGTATTCAGAGGTGCGTATGTAGCATTTTTTATAAATGTATTATGATGATAAAAATTGTGTAAAAATATTTTCAATTTAGAAAAGTAATTCAGGATAGTTCTCAGCTCGTAGCAAATAGAAAATTTGCCTTCGAATTTTGTCGAAATCCGTCGGATAATATCTTGCAATATGTAAGGATTTTTAATCAAATCCATATTATAATTTAATAAAGATAACATTTTTAGGAAAATGTGCTATATCTGCTGTATTAAACTTTGCGCTGAATAAGTGTCTATGTATTTTATATAATTACATAAATGCTGATTGTGCAGAGTTTTTTAATGGCTGTTTTCCTGTTGAAGGGAGGAGAGGAATACGAAGGGGTAACAATTAATATTGTATGCCTGTAAAATAATTGGTTTGGGCAAATTAAAAGTATGCCAGGGAAGAAATTCACAGGAAGAATTAAAAAATAAGCCGGGCAAATGTTCTCATATGGCTTTGCCCCAGGTGAAATGAAAGGAATGTATTTATGAAAAAATCATTTATCAGAATAATGAGTGCCGGTATGGTTGTGGCAATGACG
>JAIDHZ010000340.1 GCA_029052995.1 Lachnospiraceae bacterium
TCATGTAATCACGTATATTAGTCTTTGCCATAGTGACAATTTCCTGACCCAAACCGACTTTTTGTTTATTCTTGTCCATATCCACTACCTCCTATGATTTAACAGCCATTGACATGACTTTTTCCTCACTTGCGTCCTCTGCAAGCAGCTCACCTGTGATTGTACCTTCCGACATAACATACAAACGATCACTCATACCTAAAACCTCCGGAAGCTCTGAAGAAATCATAATAATACTCATACCCTCATCTACCAGTTTATTCATTAATGAGTATATTTCATATTTGGCTCCTACATCAATTCCCCGGGTGGGCTCATCTAAAATAAGTACTTGAGGCTTTGCAAACATCCATTTTGCAATCTGCACCTTCTGCTGGTTCCCACCGCTTAAATTGCCCACCTTCTGCTCAATAGATGGTGCTTTAATATTAATGGACTCTTTATAGCTATTAGCTACATTTATCTCTTCATTTTCGTTAATCGCTATTCCCTCAACCAATGCTTCCAAATTTGCAATCGTAGTGTTGTAACGAATATCCTGCATCAGAATCAGTCCATTGCCTTTTCTGTCTTCTGTTACATATGCAAGCCCGGCTTTTATTGCTTCCTTGGGATGCATAAAATTAGCTTTCTTCCCATCTAAAAACATCTCACCGCCGGTTAGTTTATATCCAGTTGGATTACCAAACATACTAAGGGCAAGTTCTGTCCGGCCCGCTCCCATAAGTCCCTGGATTCCAACAATCTCTCCCTTTCTTACATTTACATTTACCTTGTGCAGTATTTCCCGTTCTTTAACAGGATCAAATACCGTCCAATCCTTTAATTCCAATGCCACTTCACCAAACTCATGCTTTTCACGCTTTGGATATATATTATCCATCTCACGTCCTACCATATGTTTAATAATCTCTGCCTCTTCTATTTTACGTTCATTTGCATCTAAGGAACATATCGTTGCTCCATCCCGCAAAACAGTAATTGTATCTGCTATCGCCGTAATCTCACGCAGTTTATGAGAAATCATAATACAGGTAACACCCTGTTCCTTTAATTCTCGAATCAGTTTCAACAAATTCTGGCTGTCGTCCTCATTTAAGGATGCAGTAGGTTCATCCAAAATTAACAGCTTAACATTCTTGCTCAACGCCTTGGCAATCTCCACCAGCTGCTGGTTTCCCACACCCAGCTCTTTTACTTTCATTGATGGATCTGCTTTTAATCCAACCTTTTTCAGCATTTCAGCAGACTTCACAATCGTCTCATTCCAGTCAATGGATTTCCCCTTTACAATCTCATGTCCAAAGAAAATATTTTCATATATACTAAGTTCCGGTATCAATGCAAGTTCCTGATAAATGATAACAATTCCCTTTGCTTCACTATCCGAAATCTTCTTAAAGTTCTGAATATCTCCATTATATACAATATCTCCCGAATAAGTCCCGTGGGGATATACTCCTGATAACACCTTCATAAGTGTGGATTTTCCTGCTCCGTTTTCTCCTACAAGGCAATGAATCTCTCCTCTGCGGACTTTGAAGTTTACATTATTAAGTGCTTTTACTCCCGGAAACTCCTTTGTTATCTGCTTCATTTCCAGTATATAATCGCTCATAGGAAACCTCCTTTCATAGAAACACCGGCTTTTTTCAAAGCCGGTGCCTCTAAAATTATCTCTTCCTTACTCTAAGCCTGTGAATTCAGAGGCTTCATAATATCCAGAATCAACTAATACTTCTTTCACGTTATCTTTCGTTACTACAACGATTGGTGTCTGTTTTGAAGGAACATCAATCTTTTCATTATTGTATGATGAATCGGTTGCCGGATCTTTTCCATCCAAAATATCTACTGCCATTGCTACGGAGTCTGCTGACAATGTTCTTGTATCTTTAAATACTGTCATAGACTGCTTACCGTCAATAATATACTGCACGGATGCCATTTCTGAATCCTGTCCGGTAATCACATATTTGGTAATATCCTTATCTGCTGCAAATACGTCAGCAATAGAACGGGAAGTTCCGTCATTCGGAGCCAATATTAATACATCACCTTTAACATCTGCACCTGCAGCCGTTAAATGAGCCTCTGCTTTTGACTTTGCTGCGTTGAAATCCCAGTCTGTTGTAACCTGGCCCATAATCTTACTCATCTCGTCTCTGGTTAATTCTGCCTTATCCTTTAATGCCTCTGCCTCAGAAGAGTTTGCAATTTTAAATGTACCATCTGCAATCTTTGGCTGGAGAACACTCCATGCACCTTCAAAGAAAAGAAATGCATTATTATCCGTTACCGCACCTGCATATAAGTAAAGCGGGATATCGCTTCCCTCCGGTGCATTGTCAATTAAGTACTGACCCTGTGCAACGCCTACTGAAACACTATCAAAGGTTACATAATAGTCAACTGCATCCGTATTCTTAATCAAACGGTCATAAGCGATTACTTTAATTCCGGCGTCTCTTGCTTCTTCTACTGCTGCTGCCGCTGCGTCAGCATCCTGTGGACAAATAATAAGTACTTTGATTCCTTTTGAAATCAATGTCTCAACATTGGTTTTCTCTGCTGCTGATGAACCCTGACTGAATAAAACCTGCTTTGTAAATCCTGCGTCATCAAGAATTGTTTCAAACTGTTTCTGATCCTGCAGCCATCTTGGCTCATCCTTTGTCGGTAATACAATACCAACCTGAATTTCTCCGTCTGCCCCGCTGCTGTCTTCTTCGCCACCGGAGGAAGCCTCCTTGCTTTCTACTTTTGCAGTATCATCCGAATCTGAACCTCCGGAAGAAGTCCCACCTCCGTCTCCGCATCCGGTTACCATACCAAAGACCATAGTCGTTGCCAACAGCAAACCTAATAATTTTTTCTTCATACTCTCTACCTCCTTAAAAATTTATAGTGATTATTTATCAGGGCAATACATCATTACCCCTGCAGTACACCTCATCTTCACTTCAACTCGGTCACGGCTTTCCCACCGTGTTCACTGCCTTCGTGTATTATATCATGTGCTTCGCACATTCAATAAAGCACACAGATTCACCCTTGCAAGCAAGTGAATCTGTGTACATTATATCACAAGCGCATAGCTTTTTCAATAATACTCACAGACTCATTCTTGCCTTCACTTATTTTAATTGTGCATTAAATATGCCTCCTACAGATATTTTTCTCAATAATCCGGCTCTAGATCACGAACTGTTCGACTACCTGGCTCAGGTCATCTGAGCTGGATTTTGTCTGGTCAGAAAGCTCGTAAACTTTATTAACCATCTCCAATAAGTGCTTAGCCTGACTCTGAACATCTGAAATTCCTTCTGTACTGTCATTGATACTCTCCGAAATCCCATCTACCCCTTCCTTAATCTCCTCAGTCATAGAATGAAGTAAATCCACTGATTCACTGATTATTGTCATATTAGTTTCAATTTCTTTGGAATTATACATATAGATACCGCAAATCTCAAGAAAATGTTCATAATCCTTCATGATTGTACCCTCTAAAAATTCCACTGTCCTTTCCAAACATCCCAGTGCATCCTCCGTAAGATTACGTACATGTTCTGTAGTATCCATAATACTGGTAGCCAGTCCATTTGACTTCTGTGCCAGGTTGGTAATTTCTCCTGCCACCACTGCAAAGCCCTTTCCCTGTTCTCCTGCACGTGCCGCCTCAATTGAAGCATTTAAAGCCAGCAGCTCCGTTTGGTCTGTTATCTCTACAATGCCTGTAGTCAACTGGTTAATCTTATCAATCTCTTTGGACCGCTCCATAATTGCCCGGGATTCTTCCCGCAAAATCTCATACATCTCTGTAGTCTTATGGCTGGCTAATTCTGTACTCTCCTTCATAGCCTCTGCATTCTCAATAACTTTGCTTACAACTTTGACGCCCTTTAATGTCTGCTCATTAATTTGCTGTACATTCTGATTGATTCCACCTACGTTTGTGTCAATCTGCCTAGCACTTTCCTGGTTACATTTCATCAGATTGAACAATTCAGAAGCAGTCCGGCTGTTCTTCTCAGAGTGGTCCTCCAATACCCCGACCATCTCACCAAGATGGTCAGCGTCAGTCACCAAATCCCCCGATACGACAGACATTTTTTCAACCATACCCATAAGCACCTGCCTAAGCTTCTCCATGGCACGGCTCATATCTCCGATCTCGTCTTTCTGTTTTATACTCTTTTGTAGTTCATTCTGATTTGTGAAATCAAGTGACGCACATTGTCCGATTACTTTATTTACACGCTTAATCGGTCCCATTACCAAAGTAGAAAATACAAGTGATGCAACCAGCGCCACAACAACTGCAATTAATGCAGCCTGCAGATTAGTCTGCACCAAAACAGATGCCATGCTGACTGCATCCTGTTTTTCGGCTATGATTGCAACAATACTTCCAATGCTGTCGAGCACATAATAACCCGCAATCATCTCTTTTCCATCTTCCATATATTCTACGACCTTTGGCTCGATATCCGGATTAAGCCCACCATTTACCTCTGCAACAATATCCATCATCTTCTCATTGCTGTTTACTGTGCCAATCATGCTTTCATCCGGATGATATAATACCTTATTGCTGGAACTAATAAAACACGGGTAGCAGGAGTCAACCCCATCTACCGTTACACCCTGAAACAAATCCTTCAATTCTTCATTAAGAATCATGGAATTGCCATTTGCCTGTATGCGTATCTCTACCATCTTACCGTATGCCTTTGCCAGATTTAACATGTTATTCGAAACACTGTCTGCAATCAATGTCTGTGCTTTTGGCAGTGAAATAACCAAATTGATCAAAACAGCAACTGCCGCACACAGTATTCCCATAAATGCCACTTTAGTCTTTAGTTTCATAACTTCCCTCCAATACCGGATTCACTTTTTAATAAAAATATTATATGTCACCAATTTTCGAAGAAAATTGATGACCTGCTTGTGCATCAGCACAATTCATTATATCATAAGCTTCGCTTATTCAATAAAGCACACAACTTCACCCTTGCAAGCAAGTGAATTTGTGTACATTATACTATACAAAAATGAAAAAAGAAAGGAAATTATTTGGAGATCATATTTTTTCTGATTTATAATTATTTATTTTTTATTATTTTATATGTGAATTCTCATTTAAAGAAATTTTTCCGTACTGTTAAGCTCAGGCACTTCAAAATTTAAGCCTGTTTGCCCAATTCCGATAAATATTCCAGCATGGAATGTGCGGCAATATTCCCCTCTCCTGTAGATTTTGTGAGCTGATATGGTCTGCCGGTACAATCCCCTGCGGCATAGCAGCCTTTAATATTCGTCTCCATATTCTTGTTTACAACAATATGCGGTCCGTCTGTCTTAAGACCCTTTAAAAGAATAGACGGCGCAACAGCATTTCTAAGAACAAACACACCCTCAACAGATATTTCTGTTCCATCAGAAAGTATTATCTTATTCACAGAATCCTGCCCACATATCTCCTTTATTGACTGATTAAAGTGCATCACATTAGGAATATTTATTTCAATATCTTTATATGTTGTAAAAAGACAGACTTTTTCTGCCAGCTCTGCAAGAAATTCCACCTCATGTTCAAAGCGTTTGTCCGCACAAAACACAGCAATTTTTTTGTCTTTATAGAGAAATCCGTCACAGGAAGCACAGTAACTGACACCATGGCCAAGCAGCTTTTTCTCACCAGGAAAGCCCTTTGCACTGACAACCCCCAAAGCAAGTAAAATCGTTTTTGTTTCGTATATATCATTACCTCCAAGAACCATAAAACCATTTCCTGTGGGGGTAATACCAGTCACCAATTTCTCCGTCAGTTCAATATCCATTTCTTCTATCTGCTTTACAAATCTGGCATTAAGTTCAGAACCGCTTATCATGGAAAGCCCAGGATAATTTGCAATCTTTTCTGACTTTTCAACCTTTGTGCTAAGCTCCTTTGAACCAAACCAGATAATATTTTTTTTATGGAGCTTAAAATTCAATGCGGCAGAAATCCCCGCCGGTCCTGTTCCTACAATAGCAGCATCATACATAATTTGCACCAAGCCTCAAGCGAAAATGCTTGCATTTTCATTTGAGGCGCAAACACAAAGGGTGAAAGATGTGTGTTTGCATTTTTCCTTCCTTCTTTTTTCTTTCACCCTTTTTCTCCTTCATTGTAAACTTGTGGTTAATATCTATATTATCTTGTGCCCAAAAATGCTTTCCTGTATTCATGTTATATAACATGAATATAATATTTAGCAAACTCTTTGGAACAGTTAATGGCTGTTTCGTCAAAGGCGGAATCCTTAAAATAACCTTGTATTCATCATCAGAAAGCTTGGATAAAAAGCCATTCCGCTAATATCATCCTCCACTGCCATAAACTTTTTATAATATTGCTCCATACGCTGTCTGTGCTCCAGCTCAGAACGTTTCATGGCCGCCTCCTCTAACTGCTTTTTATATTTCTGACGTTTTTTCCGCTTTATCTCCTGCTCCGCTTCAAACCGCCGCTGTTCCTCCTTAGAGGGTCCTGTAATTTCTCCTCCACTGCCGCAGACCGTACAGTTTTGCACATTCCCTTCTTCATCTAACTGCATACAATAGCTCTTACTAAATTGAAATGCCGCCACATCATAACCATAACCGGCTGCTAACGCATTATCCCTTCTGTCATAGTCCTCCTTCCACTTCGCCACCTTCCGGTAAATAGCCTCCGCATAAGCAGGATCTGCGTCCATTTTCTCCTGTAATTTTTCAGGAATTAAAATGCTGATTTTTCCCGGTCCTATGGAACTGTAATTTCTTTGAAGCTCCGGCTCTAACTGACTGGGATTCGTTCCCCTTGCCTGCCAGCTGTTCAACGCATCCGCTGCTGTTCCCTCCTGAAAATACTTCCAAAACGGAAAATCATTTCTCTGCCAGTTGCCCTTGGAAACATCACAGTTTCCCACCTTTGTTATAACCTTATATGTAGGAAAATACCTGGCAAAGCCCTCCACTCCGCCTGCCTTTCCTGCACCGATTATTCCGGCTGCTTTGGCATCCTTTATACTGCCTGCAATTCCGGTATTGTCCACATAGTATTCCCTTAACCTGTCGGCAAAGCTGCTGTCTTCACGTTCATTATTATATCTCTGCCCTGCCTTTTCATATGCCATTGCCTGTAAACTGTCAATTCCTAATCCATTCATTTTTCTTCACTCCTCCCTGCTTAACCAGATAATGCAGTGCCGCCATATCAAATGCGTCATGAGTTCTAATTCATGTTAACTAAATGCAGCAAAAGTAATATTTGCCTCATAGCTTGCACAGACTGACAACATCATGGATGAACCGAAAACATTACTTGCAGATGATGCTTGACTTCCCTGTTCATTTTGCATGAGCTGGTTATCCCAAACATTTACCTGCTGCATATACTGCTCATACAAAAATTTGTGTCTCGCCCTCATTGCTTCAACAAATTCCTGATACTCCTTACGCTTCTTTCGTCTGCGTTCTATTGCTTCATCCCTTGTCTCCCTCACCGAACTCCATGACTGTGCCCGATATTCTGACTTCGTACCACCAATCGTGATAACAGAATTTACCTGCATAATGAAATTCCCTGTCGTATCCCGTTTAATCAGGTCCATCATTGCCTTGCGGTATTCCGGTTCCTCCTTCATACGTTCCCATGCCTCATCGGTTACATGGATTGCAAGATTGTCAATGGTTGAGGTTTTGGGAATTCTTGCCACTTCATCCCAAAACTCTTTCTGAAATTGCAGCATTTCCTCCTCAGGGGACAGTTTCCGTTCTTCTTTCACAATAATTTTTTCCTCAAAACGGACTTCAACCGAATTTGTGTAAATATTATCTTTCTTTGAAAAATACCTGTTGTAATCCTGCTGATATGCATTATAGTTATGTACAGCTGTCCGAATCATAGTTTGCACCCCATTTCTTTTTTGTCCTATACTATGTATCGTACATGTATCATTATAATTTTACAGATATTGCACCAATCGACTATAAAGACCACTAAACAGCTTTCAATATAATTATTTGGCAATGCAGTACAGCCATCAATATCAATCTATTGCCACTGGTCTGCCATAGTATAAAACTGATAATATATTCCCTTTTTCTCCATCAACTCCGTATGACTTCCCTCCTCTGCAATGCCGTCTTTTGTCAGGACGAATATCCGGTCAGAGTTTCTTATACTCGACAACCGGTGGGCTATGGTAAGAGTCGTCCTTCCTTTAGAAAGCTTCACAAGGGACTGGGCTACTTCAAACTCACTTTCATTGTCCAGTGCGGAGGTTGCCTCGTCCAGTATCAGAATCGGCGGATTCTTCAGAAACACCCTGGCAATGCTGATTCTCTGCTTTTGCCCGCCGGAAAGCTTGACACCCCGCTCTCCAATGTAAGTATCATAGCCATCCTTAAGCTCTCTGATAAATTTGTCCGCTCCTGCAAGCTTCGCCGCCTCTATAACCTGCTCCTTTGATGCCCCGGGTCTGCCATAAACAATGTTATCAAAAACGGTGCCGGAAAACAGGTAAACGTCCTGTTGAACCATTCCAATGTGCCGCCGCAGGCTTTTTAACGTAAACTCCCTAATATCTCTGCCATCTAACCGGATACATCCTGAATCAATATCGTAAAACCGTGGAATCAAGTTGCAAAGAGTGGTTTTACCACCACCGGAGGGTCCTACAATGGCTACCTTCTCCCCCGCATGGATGTAAAGATCCAAGTTAGAAAATACCTCGTTGTGGTCATCAGGGTATTCAAAGCTCACATTTTCAAATGTAATATTTCCGGAAACTCCAGTAAGCTCCACTGCTTCCTCCCCGTCAAATATATCAATATCCGCATCCATAATCTGCAAAAAACGCTCAATACCCGTCATTCCCCTTTGGAATTGCTCCGCAAATTCAATAATCCGGCGTATCGTGGCAATCAATGTTGTAACGTACAGCATATATGCCACCAAATCTCCAGGATTTATCATACCCCTTATCATAAAAACACCGCCAGCCACCACCACTGCAAGGTACATTACACCGTCAAACATCCTTGTAGTCGTCTGAAATGCCGCCATGTATTTGTAGGTCTCTTTCTTTATCTCATAAAAACGCTGATTATCATCATTAAATTTCTCATTCTCCATCTCCTCATTAGTAAATGCCTTTACCACCCTCTGCCCAAGCAGACTGTCCTCAATACGTGCATTTAACTCACCAATCTGGTATCTTTGCTTTGAAAATGCCCGCTTCATTCTCTTGTTTAAGCTCATGCAGCTAAAGAACATTACAGGCACAATGCAGAAAATGATTAAAGTAAGCCAAAAATTAATCTTTGACAAAATAACACAGCTCACAATCATCTTAATCCCGGCAATAAAAAATTCCTCCGGACAGTGATGGGCAAATTCCGTTACGTCAAACAAATCATTGGTAATCCGTCCCATAATCTGTCCCACTTTTGTATTATTGTAATAGGTGTTGGACAGCTTCTGTAAATGAGAATAGGCATCCCGGCGCATGACCGTTTCAATTCCTGCACCCATAACATGACCTACGTCTGCCATATAGTAATTAGCAATGCTGTCCACCACACGAAGTCCCAAATACAGCAGTCCAAGCAGCAACACTGTACGGATTGACAATGCCGCCAAATCCCTCATTCCTTCATTTGTAATATATCGCATTATAAGCGGCAGTACCAACTCGCATATTGTGGTTAGTGCCGCACAAAACAAATCCAATATTACAGTTTTCATATGTTCCCTATAATACGGAACAAATCTCTTTAACAGCTCTAATGTCTTATATTCCCTTGTGTCCATTTTCATTTCCCCTGCAGTTTTAATCTATTAATAAAAGGTGATTTTCACAATACAACTTTTCGCCAACTCACAATACCACATTTTATATTTGCTTTCAAGCTTATTTTACCCATATATCCCCGTGTGCTAACATGGAAAAACACAACTTTTTACGCATTTGTATTTCGTTTAACTATATGTTATAGTAAATATATAACATATTATTTTCACTTATCACTAATGTTGGGGAGGAATGCCACATGTTGGAGTTGAATCAGCATACAGATAACGCCATGGACACTTTTAATACCAGGCAAATCGGAATGAAAATTAAAGAAATGCGGCGCACAAAAAAAATCAGTCAAAAAAAATTTGCAGAGATGCTTGGCAAATCAGAACGCACCATTCAAAAATACGAGGCTGGAGAAATTGACTTTAATATTTCCACAATCAGGGAAATTGCTGACAAACTTAATATGTCATGGTTTGAACTGCTTAATGCAAAATCCGACATAGCTGAAACCGAAACAGCTGCAATTCAAGAAAATGAATGTGGCTTTGGCACACTTGGCGATATATTTCAGGCACTTATGAGCATGACTAATTACAGCGATGACCTCAAATTTATTCTTGAACTGAACAAACCGCCGGAAGACAAGGAATGGTCAGCCTCTCTGAAAATAAATGGAAAAGATGACGGGAGGTATAATTCAGATTTCTGTCTATTTATTGAAAA
>JAIDHZ010000341.1 GCA_029052995.1 Lachnospiraceae bacterium
CATCAAAGGTAACGGCAGCGGGATCAGAACCTTCATTTTGTGCAATAATGTCTACACCAGCACGGTTTGCCCATGTCTTTAGCTGATCAATGGCCGCTGCACGAAAAGTATCTGCAGCGCACATCAGAACCTTTTTTCCCCGCTTTTTATACTGGGCTGCAAGCTTGCCAATAGATGTTGTCTTGCCTACCCCGTTTACACCAATAATCAGCATAACTGTTTTTTTGTCTTCAAAATCGTAAGCACTGTCCTCAACAAGCATCTGGCTTTTGATAATATTGATTACAAGCTCTCTGCATTCCTCTACTTCTTTAATATGGTTCTTTTTTACAATCTCCTTCAGATTATCAATAATCCGTTCAGTTGTATCTAATCCTAAATCTGCCATGATTAAGGTCTCTTCCAGTTCATCATAGAAATCATCATCAATAGAAGAAAATCCTTTGAAAAGATTGTCAAAGCTTTGATTTATACTGTTACGGGTCTTGGTAAGCCCCTCCTTTAATCGTGCAAAGAATCCCTTTTCCGGGGAATTATCCTTTAATTCATCTGTAGGAGTATTCGGTTTTTCGTCTTTAAAACTTTCACTGTCTGTAGTTTTATCATCCGTATTAATTACGGCTTCCGAAATTTCGTCAGATTCTCCTTTATTTTTTTTCTTAAAAAAATCAAGCATCATTTTCCCTCACTTTTCATAATTTCATTAACCTTATATAGTTTATTGCATTTTTAATGAGATTACAAGAGATAATATTGTTTTTTTAAAAAAACGAAATGCCCGGCCAAGTCGAATACCTTCTTTTCCAAGTAAAAAACAGAATAACCTATAAAAAGATTATTCTGTCTTTCATTAGTAACTTTTTAGTTTATTGATTCCTTATTCACACCTCTAAGCCTTGCCATGGCCCTTGCCAAAGAGGCGCTGGACACATGATACTCCCTGATGCTCTGCTTTTGCTGTAATTGTTCCTTAGCGCGCTCCAATGCTGCCTGGGCACGGAATGCATCAATTTCCTCCGGGCGTTCTGCCGAATACACCAAAAGATGCACTTCATTTTTTTCCACTTTTAAAATCCCATCAGAAACAATAGCATTCTGCCATGTATTATCGGGAAGCTGGAAACGAATCTCCCCAACCTCTATTGTTGTTGTCATTTGTTCATGATGCGCCATAATTGCCATCTCACCATCATAAACAGGAAAGACAAGCATCCGGGATTCACCGTCAAAGAAAACCCTGTCACATGCCATAATTTTTAATGAAAAGGTATCCATATATTTACACCTCTCTTAAGCCTCAGATGCCATTTGTGCGGCCTTTGCTTTTACATCCTCAATATTACCCACATTAAAGAATGCAGCCTCCGGATAATCATCCATCTCACCTTCCAGAATAGCTTTAAATCCTCTTACGGTTTCCTCTATCGGAATAAATTGTCCCTTTACGCCGGTGAAGTTCTCCGCAACATGAAAGGGCTGGGATAAGAAACGCTGAATCTTTCTGGCACGGTATACTGTTACCTTATCATCATCGGACAATTCTTCCATACCAAGTATTGCGATAATATCCTGTAATTCCTTATATTTTTGCAAAATCTCCTGAACTTTCCTTGCAACCTGATAATGCTCTTTTCCAACAACATCCGGTTCCAAAACACGGGAGGAGGATTCCAGCGGGTCTACGGCAGGATAAATACCCTGTTCCACAATCCTTCTGGAAAGAACCGTGGTTGCATCCAAATGTGAAAATGTAGTAGCCGGAGCCGGGTCGGTCAGGTCATCTGCCGGCACATAAACCGCCTGAACTGATGTAACAGAACCATTTTTTGTAGATGCAATCCTCTCCTGCAATTCACCTAAATCGTTTGCCAGTGTAGGCTGATAACCAACCGCAGAAGGCATACGCCCAAGCAGAGCCGAAACCTCTGAGCCTGCCTGCACAAAACGGAAAATATTGTCAATAAACAATAACACATCCTGTTTCTTTACATCACGGAAATATTCTGCCATGGTAAGACCTGATTCCGCCACACGCATACGCGCTCCCGGCGGTTCATTCATCTGCCCGAATACCAGTGCCGTCTTTGAAAGCACTCCGGACTCCTTCATTTCCGTCCAAAGGTCATTACCCTCTCTGGAACGCTCACCAACACCGGTAAAAATGGAATAACCGCCGCTCTCTGTGGCAATATTCCTAATAAGCTCCTGAATTAATACGGTTTTACCCACACCGGCACCACCAAACAATCCAATCTTACCGCCTTTTGCGTATGGCGCTAATAAGTCAATCACCTTAATTCCGGTTTCCAGCATTTCTACAACCGGACTCTGGTCCGTAAATGCAGGCGGCTCCCTGTGGATACTCCAATGTTCAACATCATCCAGCGGCTGTCCATCATCCAATGTTTCACCCAACACATTAAACAGACGTCCAAGGGTCTTATCACCTACCGGAACCATAATAGTTTCGCCTGTTGCAATAACCTCCATATCCCTGCAAAGACCTTCACTTGCAGCAAGCATAATACAACGAACCACATTATTTCCTATATGCTGTGCAACCTCCATTACGAGCTTTTTACCGTTATTCATTACATACAAAGCATTTTTAAGTGCTGGTAAATCATTATCTTCAAATTCTACGTCAATAACAGGTCCTGAAACCTGCACAATTTTACCCATTTTCTCTGCCATTAGGTCTCACCTCGCTTGCTTTTTTTCTTTTTAAGTGCCTTTGCACCGCCGATTACCTCAGTAATCTCCTGTGTAATGGCCGCCTGCCGGACACGGTTATATTCAATAGATAATTCCTTAAGCATCTCCTCCGCATTATTTGTAGCCGCCTGCATTGCCTGCATTCTTGCATTTTCCTCGCTGGCAGCTCCTTCTACTAAAACACCATATAAAAATCCGGTCACATAATTATATACCAGTTTCTCAAGTACTTTTTTCGGGGAAGGATAGATTAAAAACCAGTCTTCCGCCTCGGATATGTCAGAATCACTCTGTCCCTGCTTTTCATGCTCTTTCATTTCATGCTTCAAAAATTCATGGGTTTTTAAGGGCATAAGCTGTTCGACCTCAACCTCGGATTTCATACTGTTAATCATATGCGTATAGACAACGTAGACCTCATCTAACTGCTCATTATTATATAGATCCACAATGTATTCTGTCATTACTCTTGCACGGTGTATGGATGGATTATTTGTGGAAAAGTGAAAGTCTTTATCTACCGGATAACCCTGATTTAGAAAATAACTCCTGCCAACCTCACCAACAACAAAGAGTTTTTTATCTTCTGCCCCGTCACAAAGCGCAGAGGCTTCTTTTATAATATTGTGGTTGTAGGCACCTGCCATTCCCTTATCACCGGTTATAATAATAATGCCCTTCTTTTTTACAAGCTCTTTCTGGTCTTTCGCCCGGTTATCAAAATATAAATGCTGCATATCCGGAAAATGATACAAAATACTGGCAATTTCTTCACTTAATCCATAAAAATACGGCTCAGTATCCTCTAACTTCTGTTTTGCCTTCCTAAGCTTCATAGAGGACATCATATACATGGCTTTTGTTATTTTCATTGTGTCCTGTATACTTCTTATGCGGCTCTGAATTTCCTTAGTACCTGCCATATTATCACTCCTGACTCTTATACGCCTTTGCAGCCTCAATAATAGAGGCTTTCAAATCATCCGACAAATCCTTTTTAATCTCAAGCTCCTTCATAATATCCGAATGGTTTTCAGCAAAATAATCAAGGAGACTGTCTCTAAACTCCTGGATTTTTTCGGGAGCCATGTCACTATATATGCGTGCATTAGCAGTCACCAAAATTATAACCTGTTCCGACATGGAAAACGGATGGTTTAACGGCTGCTTCAATAATTCCATCAATGCTTTGCCGTGGTTTAACTGCTTTTTTGTACCCTCATCCAAATCGGAGGAAAACTGGGTAAATACCTCCATCTCACGGTACTGTGCCAAATCTATACGTATACTTCCTGCTGCCTTTTTCATTGCCTTTGTCTGGGCAGCGCCACCTACACGGGATACCGAAAGACCGACATTTACCGCCGGACGCTGTCCCGCAAAAAACAGTTCGCCTTCCAAGAAAATCTGGCCGTCTGTAATGGAAATTACATTAGTAGGAATATAGGCGGATAAATCACCTGCCTGTGTTTCAATAATCGGCAGTGCCGTAATTGAACCGCCTCCTAATTCCGGTGTTAATCTGGAAGAACGCTCAAGCAATCTGGAATGCAGATAAAATACATCACCCGGATATGCCTCACGTCCCGGTGAACGCTCAAGCAATAATGAAATTGCACGGTAAGCTACTGCATGCTTTGAAAGGTCATCATAAATAATTAATACATCCTTCCCCTGATACATAAAGTATTCTGCCAAAGCAGTTCCTGAATAAGGAGCCAAATACTGTAATGGTGCCGGTTCTGATGCAGTTGCGGATACAATTATTGTGTAATCCATAGCATCATTTTTCTTTAATGTGTTTACGAGCTTTGCAATGGTAGAGGCCTTCTGCCCAATGGCAACATAGACACAAATAACGTCCTTGCCTCTCTGGTTAATGATTGTATCCATTGCAATGGAAGTCTTACCGGTCTGTCTGTCGCCAATAATCAGCTCTCTCTGCCCACGTCCAATAGGAAACATGGAATCAATGGATAAAAGTCCTGTTTCCATCGGAACAGACACTGATTTGCGGTCAACAATACTTGGAGCCTGACATTCAACAGGCCGGAATTCCTCAGAATTAATTACCCCTAAACCATCAAGAGGAGTGCCAAGTGCATCCACAATCCTGCCCTTAAAGTCATTGCCAACCGGAATTCCTGCCATTTTACCGGTACGTACTACCCTGCTTCCCTCTTTAACAGTGGTATCACGTCCGAATAAAATCACACCGATATCATCCTTTCTCACATCCTGTACCATTCCTTTGATGCCACTGTCAAACACAACAATTTCACCATAAAAGGCATGATCAATACCGTCAATATTTGCAATGCCATCACCAACCCAGTTGACAATACCAATTTCTTTATCATACGCCTCTAATTCAAAATCTTTAACATTCGATTTCAATGCAGCAAGAAATTTTTCTTTATTGGATGCATTATCTGTAATTCCATTTACAGCCATGGAAATCTTCTGCTCTAACTGGCTGATACGCCCCTGCTCACTCCAGTCATACTCTTTACTGCCAACCCTTAAAATAAAACCACTTTTTATGGATTTGTCTTCAATACATTCAATCTGAACGCTTACGGCATGGGTTTCTTTTTCCACAAAGCTGCGGATTCCGGCAAGCTGCTCTTCGGTGGGAGGTGTTACATAGATTAATTGTGCCACATTTTTCCCGTTTGTAACTGTTTTTCCATCAAATTGTGTCACGTTTATCACCTGCTTTGTCTAAAAATTTGCTGTACAACGCCCTGTTCGCCTCGGCTCCATTGCTGTCTCCGGCTATCTTTGCCGCAGCATCCACAACAAAGTCTGCAATTTCCCTTTCTGCACTCTTTAAAATCTGTGCTTTCTGCTGTTTTGCCTCCTCTTTTGCAGTCTGCTTCATCTGCTCTGCCTCACGGGCTGCATCCGCAATAATACGACGGTATTCTGCATCTGCATTACTTCTTGCTTCTGACAAAACCGTTTTCCTCTCATTTTCCATATCCTTCACAGACTGTTCATATTGATGTTTCAGGGCTTCGGCACAGGCTGTTTGCTCCCCGGCCTTTTCAAACTGTTCATCTGCTTCTTCCTGTCGTTTTGTAATGATATCCTGAATCGGCTTAAAGAAAAACTTTTTCATTGCAATAAATAATATAAGTATATTTATTACGATAAACAGCAAATTCCATACATTTAAATTAATCATCTGTCTTTCCTGCCTTTCCTGACTATTTAAGCATGATAATTACCATTAAAGCTATAACGAATCCATAAATGGCAGTTGCCTCAGCAAGCGCACATCCAAGAATCAGATTCTTTGTAATCTTGCCGTCTGCTTCCGGCTGCCTTGCCACTGCCTCTACGGCCTTACCTGTTGCAATACCAATACCAATACCTGCTCCTATACCTGTCAAAACCGCAATACCTGCACCAATCGCAATTAATGTATTCATAATTAATAATCTCCTTTTCTAATAAAATTGTAAGTTTAATCCCTTTTCCTGCTTTGGCAGGAAAAGGATTATTCTATTGCCTCCTTAAGGTATAAAGAGGTCAAAAATACAAAAACATATGCCTGAAGCACTCCTTCAAACAAATCAAAATAGGCACTGAATATCGCCGGCACGAATACAGGAACAATCAGTTTAATCAGTTCCATAATGACAAATGCGCCTAATACATTTCCAAATAAACGCATGCATAACGATAATGGCCTTGTAAATATTTCAAGAATATTAATCGGTGTAACAACCCAAATTGGCTCTGCAAATTTGTGAAGCCACTTTTTAATACCTTTTTCATAAATTCCGGCAGCCTCTACCAAAACTATACTCATAACAGAAAGTGCCGCTGTGACATTTAAATCCTTGGTTGGGGATTTGAACCCAAATATACCTATAATATTGGCTAAACCAATATACAAAAGGACGGTTGTCAGATAGGGGACGTACCGGGCTCCCTCCGGACCGGTCATATCTTCCACTATACCGGTCAATTTTGTGACAATCAACTCCGCAATTGCCTGACGTTTGCTGATGTTGTGCGTTTTCAGATCCCTTGTCAATATGAAAGCCGTCAATATCAGTACTGCCATAATAATCCATGTGACAACCACTGATTCTGATACAGGAATTCCTCCAAACACCGGTATAGTAAATACCGTTTCACATTCCAGCTCCTCCATCAGGCTTTTTGCTAAATTTTCCAAAAAACCATCTCCTTATCATTTAGCTTTTTTTCATGTGTAAGTTTAAACCTTTTTTTTTGATATGTAAAGTAGTATTTTTAACGATTTTTTGGGGATTTTTCTCGAAATTTTTTTGGAATTTTTGTGAAGAAAAAAAGGGAATGATATACATTCCCCATAATTATCTGAGAATAAAAATAAAACTTTTTAATCATCTAATTCATTTTCAATTAAGTTTACGGAAACCAATGTTGATACACCCTTTTCCTGCATTGTAATACCATAAAGTACATCAGCTGCCTCCATAGTCCCTTTTCTGTGGGTAATTACAATAAACTGAGTATCCTTGGTAAGCTTGTTAAGATACTTGGCATACCTTGTAACATTTGAATCATCAAGGGCCGCCTCAATCTCATCCAAAAGACAAAACGGAGATGGTTTAAGGCTCTGAATTGCAAACAGCAGTGCAATGGCGGAAAGTGCCTTTTCCCCACCGGATAACTGCATCATATTCTGCAGCTTCTTTCCGGGAGGCTGGGCAATAATCTTGATCCCTGCCTCTAAAATGTCCTCATCATCCACAAGCTCCAGTGTTGCCTTACCGCCTCCAAAAAGTTCACGAAATACTTTGGCAAACATCACCTGAATCTCATTAAATTTTTCTTCAAACTGAGTGCGCATGGCTGTATCTAACTCTTCAATTATACGAAGCAGATTTTCTTCAGCTTTTACAATGTCAGTGTGCTGTCCTTTCAGGAATTCATAACGTTCAGATACTATTTTGTAATCTTCAATTGCATTGACATTGACATCTCCTAATGCTTTAATCTTTGCTTTGACAGCAGTTACTTCCCTCTTTAGTGCATCCAAATCATTTAGAGAGGCATCCTTTAACTCTGCTGCTGACTGATAGGTAAGTTCATACTCTTCCCACATATATTTGCTAAGACTGTCTGCACGCTCATTAATCTTTTCAAGCTGTGCATTGAGTTTAAAAGCAGACTTATCAAGGCCTGTAATCTGTTCATTCAGGCTTTCACGTTTTGTGAAGAATTCTTTATGCTGTGCATTCAGCTTTTCACGTTCACTTACATCTGCCAAAAGCTGCTCTTCTAACTGCACAATTTCTTTATTATCCTCTTCGATAAGTGATTTATATTGATTAATCTTTGCAACCAAAGTCTCAATTGCCTTTCCTGAATCGCTCATTTGGGAACGGTACAATTGCAATTCCTCTTTGAGATTATCCTCCTCTGTCCGGATTCTCCTAAGATTCTCAATAAGAAAATCATCCTGTTGTTTAATTGTATTAAATTCCAACATTAATTCAGAAATTTTCTCATTGGATTTTTTAAGGTCCTCACGCTTTTTCAAAACCTGTGCCTCCAGGTTTTGAATCCGTTCCTCTAATGCCTTCTTTGCTTCTTCTGCCTGTTTATGGTTTTCATAAAGTTCATTTTTATTATTGTTAATTTCTTTAATCTGTGATTCCAGTTCTTTATTTTCTTTATTAACAGAGGCAAATGAATTGGCAGTTTCCGCAAGGCTTTTTGAGAGCTGCTCAATATTCATGGTAACTGTATTTTTCTGTAAATACAGCTCCTGCAGCTTTAAATTCAGGTCTTCCTTTCGTGCTTTTAACTCCTCACGCAAAGTACGAAGTTCTGTCTCCTCTTTTGATGCATTGTCAATTTCATTACTGACTTCAGATAATATTTCAGATAACTCATCTAATTCACGTTTTCTTCCAAGTAAATTAGAGGAATTCTTAAAGGCACCGCCTGTCATGGCACCACCCGGGGTTAAAAGTTCCCCTTCTGTTGTAACAATTCTCAGGCTTTGATGAAACTTTTTATTCACTGAAATGGCATGGTCAATGGTATCCACAACTAAAATTCTGCCAAGCAGGTGATTGGTTACATCATTATATTTGTCATTGACACGTACCAAATCCTTGGCAAGTCCGATAACCCCCGGTTCATTTAAGGCATCCTTTTGCGGAAATTCACTATGTCTTCCCCCAATAGTTGTAAGGGGTAAAAATGTAGCCCGTCCAAAGCGATTTTTCTTGAGAAACTGAATCAGACGTTTTGCTGTATTCTCGTTATCCGTTACAATATTCTGAATACTTCCTCCAAGGGCAGTTTCTACCGCAATCTCGTATTCTTTATTTACCTGGATAATGTCTGCCACAACGCCTATGATGCCCGGATTGTGTTCTTTTTGCTCCATGACACGCTTGATGGAATTTCCATACCCGTCATAACGTTCAGTAATATTGCGCAGTGCTTCTAATTTCGATTTGACACTGCTGTATTCGTTATTGGCATCAAATAAACGTTTTTTATTTTCATTTGTTGAAATCGTATTTTGATCCAGTTTTCCGTCAATTTCCTCTAATTCTGAAACAATCCCTGTAACGTTCTCTTCAATCTCAGCCAGAGAGATATTATGCTTGTCATATTCCTCTTTGTCCTTCAATTCATCAGACTTAAACTGTAAAAAACGTTGATTTAACTGAGCCTTACGATAGTTAATATTTTCAAGCATCGTATCATATCTTCCAACCTTCGCTTTCAGATTGGCATCATCATTCATGTATTCAATTATATCTGCCTTGCTTTTTTCTATCTCATCCTGCAGTTTTTCAATCTCTTTTTCAATTTGCGCACCCTCATCCTGTGCCTGGTCTAATACATCATCCGCACTGTCCATTTTCTCATCCAGTACGGCTTTCCTCTCCTGATATTCCTGCTTTTCCTTGTCCTGTACTGCCAGTGACTGGTTAATACGCTCAATCTGTTCGCTCATATGTACATCAGTAGACTGTGCATTGGAAATCTGCTGGTTTAATACATTGACCTCACCCTCATTGTGTTCACGCATCAATTTGAGTTCATGGATTTTATTGCGGTTTTCTTCAATTGCAGCCCCATGTGTTTCAAGCTCTGCCTCAATTCTCTCATATTCCGTCTTTGCCAGTTCATATTCTTCTTTGAGGCGTTTACTGTCGTCACTGACAATGTGAAGCTTTTCTTCATTTTCTTTTAACAATTCTGTAATACGCTCATTTTCCATAAGGAAAACATTTACATCAAAACGTTTTAATTCACCCTTATATAAAAGATATTCTTTCGCAACTTTTGACTGTTTCTCCAATGGGCCAACCTGTTTTTCCAGTTCAGACAGTATATCATTCACACGGGATAGATTCTCACGCTCTGCTGCTAAAGACTTTTCTGTGGCAGCCTTATTTTTTTTGTATTTCACAATACCTGCCGCTTCATCAAAAAGCTCACGGCGTTCCTCCGGTTTGCCTGACAAAATCTTTTCTACCTGTCCCTGTCCGATGATAGAATACCCTTCTTTACCGATACCGGTATCAAAAAACAAAGAATGTACATCCTTCAAACGACTGACAGTTCCATTAATCAGATATTCACTTTCTCCGGAACGGTATACACGCCTTGCAACAGTAACCTCCTCATAGGAGGTTGGAAGGGAGTGGTCACTATTATCCAGCGTAATCGCCACATATGCAGAGCCATGAGGCTTACGCAGTTCAGTGCCTGCAAAAATAACATCTTCCATTTTTGCACCACGAAGCTGCTTTGCGCTCTGTTCTCCAAGCACCCAGCGCACTGCGTCTGATATATTACTTTTTCCCGAGCCGTTTGGTCCGACAACGGCAGTAATTC
>JAIDHZ010000342.1 GCA_029052995.1 Lachnospiraceae bacterium
CCCAAGTATTTGTTTCTTCACTATATACAGAAATTACTTGTATATTATCATTAAAAGTTCTTAAACCTTCTTCACTGTTACCTAAACCATAACTTAGTGTTTCTCTTTTTTCATATCTCAATTATATTTTTCCTCATACCCACTCGGGTCCACATATATCACCGGATTATTCCCACAACCGATAGGTTCAATTATTTGTGATGTAGCATAATGGCTTTTTTCTTTATCAGAAGGTCAGGAAAAGAAATCATATTTTGCATTACTCAAGGGAAATTTAGGATGATGCTGTTCATTGACCAACATATGCTTTAAATCCGGTATAACAAAACGGCAGATTTGCATCTGCCGTTCCGAGCTTACTTTTTTACTTTTACTTTTGAGCCAATCCCTTTTGCTTTCAACATTTGTTTATAGATTTTCAGTTTACTCTTTGGCACTTTAACCGTTGCTTTTGAATGAATCCCCTTAAATGCCTTACTTCCTACCTTCTTGCTGGTAAGTTTCTTTGTCTTAATGGTGATTGTCTTCAGTTTCTTGCATCCATAAAATGCCTGCTTGCCAATTCTGCTTACTTTTGCAGGAATCGTAATCTTCGTAAGATTCGTACATTTATAAAATGACTTCGTACCTATAGTCGTTACATTTGTTCCCATACTGACATTCTTTAATTTTTTACACCCATAAAATGCATTGCTGCCAATGGCAGTTATATTATTTCCTATCGTTACTTTAGTCAGCTTCTTATTATTTTTGAAAGCATTTTGTGCAACAGAGGTCACCTTGTATGAAATACCATTCACGATAACTGTGTTTGGAACAGATATGGATGTCGCTTTGTTGTCAGCAGATTTTGTATAACTTACTGTTCCTCCTGTTTTACCTGCCTGTGTAACCGTATAAACTGCTTTTGATTTTGCATCAGAAATCACTTCTCCCTTTACAGGAATCTTATTTTCCTGATTCGAGGTGTTACCTGATGCTGTTCCCGGAAGCTTTGGAATAGATTGCGTATATGTATCCCCGCAATGGTCACAGGTATAGGTCATGACTCCCTCCGCCGTAGTGGTAGGCTTCTTTGTCTCTCTGCCGAGATAATTATGTCCAAGTGCCGCTATTGTTTCGGTATAGCTGTCACCACAGGAACAGGTATAGGTTCGTATCCCGGTGTCCGTACAGGTCGGCTCCTTTGTCACACTTTCCGTATAAGAGTGCTGGTGTGTTTCCTCCGGGAGCTTTGGTATGCTCTCCGTATACTGATTTCCACAGAGAGAACAGGTATAGGTTCTGATTCCTTCGCTTTCCGTCGTTGGTTCTTTGGTTACTTTGTCTGTATAATCATGCTCTAATGCCGGTATTACAATTCCCGTTTCGGTCACATATCCACACTTGGTACACTCCCTGTGTCCTAATCCATCTGACCCGCAGGCTGGTGCTTTTTCTCCTTCCCCTGTATAGAGGATTTCTCCTGCCACATGGTCACAGGACGCTCTTGTAATGGTAATGGTCACTGTTTCCTTTTCATAGCTGCCCTTATCTGCTCCGGTATAAACAGCCACAGCATTTACCGCTTTTCCCGCTTCCAAGACTGTATCCTGATCGGATGCCTTCCACTCCCAATTTTCCGGCAGAGTCACATCGCTTACTCTTTCACAACTGTTCGGTACGTCCATAGTACTGCCTGGCATATTTGGTGCATTTCCGGCCTTCTGCACAGTCAGTGTTACACTGCATTCGGTCGTTTCATAATTAATTGTATCAGACGGTGTAAATACGACTGTATACTCTGTTTTGCCGCTGTCAGCCACTGCCGGCCTTGTGGAAGATTCTTTCCATGTAAATATTCCGGCTACCGTTTCGGTGCTTCCGGCTCCGCTTCCTGCCTGCCCTGTGCCGTTTCCGTACTGTACGGTTCCACCTGACAATGCAGACACATTCAGAGTATCCCCATAGGTGATCCTGGCTGCCGCAGGAAGTTCAGCAATATAAGGCGTTGCCTTTGTCACGTTCACCGTGACCGTACTGGTTACGGTTTCATAATTCGTTGCATCTGTCGGTGTAAATACTGCCACATATCCGCTATTATTCACAGTCGGGACAATATTTGAATCCTTCCAGTTCCATTCGCCTTTCAGTGTATTTCCATCCATGCCGGTGACAGTGATGCCGGACAGGTCACCTTGTTCCAATACCCGTGAAGGGTTATATACTCTGTCTGCCACTGCCGGCGTTTCGGATACTGTCGGTGCTGCCTTGTTTACAGTGATCGCCGCCGTGCCTTCCACTTCAACATACGCTGTATCAGCCGGAGTAAATACCCATACTGCGCTTGCGGTTCCCGCATTTGGTGTGGCTGCTGCATCTTTCCATGCAAGGGTGCCTGCCACTGTGTTCCCGTCATCGCCAACAAATTCAGCTTCATTAAATATCAGTTTTGACAATGTCTCCCCATAGGTAAGGACATTATCCTTCAAGGTCACTTCCGTACCGGTTTTCAGGCTAACAGGTATCTGGTCAGTCAGCTTCACCTTTACCGTGATTGTAATATCCGTATAATTCTGTGTTGCCACGGTAATGGTTATGGTTCCCTCATCATTTATGTTCCCGCTGTTTAATGTGTAAGATAATTTTCCATCGTTCACAGCAGGAGCTACACTGTATGTCACATCTCCCGATGCCGCCGGTGTCCCATAGGTTACGGCCCCACAGTCTTTCGGGAGCAATGCCGCAAGGTCAATGCTGCCTGTATTCTCTCTTGAATACAGATAGCTCCTGTTCTGTTCAGCTACCGTATATCCGCCCTTCTGTGCCACGTTGACGGTAATGGTCCTGCTTGCAGCGGCATTATAATTTGCAGTTTCCGGCAATGACACGGTAATGGTTGCCGTGCCTGCGTTCTTAATCGTCACTGTACCGTTTGATACGGAGATAACATCCGCCCCTGCTGTCACTTCATACTGCACATCTGCCTCTGTATTGTTATCCGTGACATCTAAGGTAAATGTCGCATCGCCATAGGTCTTATTGTAAGTACCTGTGCCAACCGTAATCTCTGCGCCTGCCTTGTTGATGGTCAGCCTGCCGTCCTTATAGGTAATCTCATAATTCCCGGTCACATCCTTGCCGCCGCTGTTTTTAATGCCGGCAGCAGAAGGTGTAATATTGCCGCCGGGGACATTCGCGGTGCTGGCAGTAAGGGTGATGCCGTCCAGCCTGTCACCGCTGCAAAGTCCAGCAGCAGTTACATCGCCTGTACCCTGTGTGATGCTTCCACCGTAAGTAATGGTCTGATCGCTGGCTGTGATTGTCAGCGGGGCTTTTTTGATGGTATAGGTCTTTTCCACCGTCCCGGTATAGTTACCCTTACCCTTGATGGTAACGATAACCGTTCCGGCGTTGGTGAAATCGGTGGTGCTGTAGGTCACGTCATAATCCGTTCCCTCTGCCAGCGTGGTTTCACCCTGTTTGACCGTGACTGCTGGCTCCTGCGCTGCGCCGCTGTAGGTCACGCTCTCCTGGAGTTCCACCATGTTATCTGTCAGTGAGGCGGGGGAGACAGTGAGGTAGTAGGAGCCTGAGAAGACAATCGTGTCGTCTGACATAAGCCCCTCAACACGGAACCAGTGATCTCCCACGGACAGACCAGCGGGCAAAACGCCGTCAGCAAATTCGGGCCAATCCCCGCCTGTAAATCTCCACCTTACCTTGTCGCACGTCGTTTCCGGACTGACCGTATAGGTCACCTGTTTGCCCTCGGTATTGCCATAGGTCAGGCCGTCCGGGACTGTGATTGTCAAGGTGAGGTGGTCCTTCGTCCGCCCGCAGTCAAAACATGACCAATAATTCTCTATAACATTGCCGTTCTGTGCCGAATCAAACTCCCAGTTATGCGCCTCCTTATTTTCATACCCGCAGACCGTACAGGTCAGCCAGTGGTAGGCATCGTCGTGCTGGTACTCGGTGCCGTAGGAGCAGTTCTCCGCCGTCCCGGTATAGCCGCAGTATGGGCATTTCAGGGTGTGGGTGCCGTCGTCGTTGAGGGTGGGGATAACGCCCGTGTGCTTGCACTCCGCCACCGTGACGGTGTCGGTCAGGACGTATTGTCTTTCCAGTTTGGTCAGATCGACAGGCTCGTCGCCCTGATAATAGGCGTAGTGCTTCTCTGCGGCATTTGTACTGCCGTAGTTCAGCAGGAGGCGGCCCACATTATCAGTAAGAGTACTCATCCCTATGCCGTGGAACGTGCCGCCGCTGAGTTTGACTGGGGCATTCCCCACAACAGATAGCCCAACGTAGCCCATTCCCGCTTCCAGACTGCCGCCTGTGACCACAAGCTCTCCGCCACTAATAATTATATCGAAAGATTGAGGCACGGAAGTGTTTTCCCCGGTTTTCAACGTGCCGCCGGTGACGGTCAGTTTGCCGCCGGAGATATCAAAAATTCTATTATTATTGGGCGGTCCGGTAAGGGTAAACTTCCCGCCGTCAAAGGTAATATCGTCGCCTTCGGTGACAAACAGCGACATGCTTTCCGGCACATCCGCCAGCAGGGTGACGGTGGCAGTATTGCCCTTCGCCGCCGTCCAAGCTGTCCTGATATCGCCGTAGTAGGTGGTGGCGTTTCCGATCTCCACCTTCACCAAAGCTGAGATATTGACCTCCACCGTCGCCGCCGCATCCGCCATATTGCCGTTCCCTACAAATTTTGCAGTCAGCGTGATCGGAGCGCCGTTTGGCTTTACCTGTCCCAGCGTCAGGACATCTGAGGCGCTGGCGGTCATGGTGTAGGTGCCGTCCGCTCCCGCGCTGGCAGGCTCGGAAACCTGGGTATCGCCCACAAACAGCGCCATTTGGCCCCCGGTGGGGGCATCAAGACTGGCAACCATCATTGCCGCAGGAGCGGCCCCGGTCGCAGTAGGCGTGGCAATGACAGTGATCGTGTCGCTGGCGGTGAATCTGTTGGTTTCCGTTTCGCCGTTGAGGACGGTCAATCTGCTCTCAAGCGTTGAACCAGATTTCACCACGGTTACATTTGCAATTTGGCTTTGCTCTGTATAGTCACCTAACGAAACCTTGCAATAATATTGGTAGGTTCCTACCATTTTTCCTGCGGGAACCGTGTATGTAGCTTGCGTCGCACCATCAATCGTAGAATTATTTTCGTACCATTGATAGGTAACGCCATCTGTTGCCACTGTTACAGACAAAACGTTCCCGGCAACGTAGCCATAATAAAGCTCAGCACTCTCCGGCTGTTCTGTAATAATTGGAAGAATGGTAATTTCAATATAATCTGATTCCGCCGCTTCGTACCTGATACCATCTTCCACAACTGGATCGGCTATGGACAGCTTGATGTAATAAGTGCCAACAGCGGACGGGGCAGATATTTCGGTGCCATTCATATCAGAATAGAACTTGATGGTTGGAGTTGCCGTACCTTTCCATGTAAAGCTGTTGGTATCTACCTCAAAAGGAGTTCCGTCATAGTATTTTTCTGAGTTGAAATTTTCTGTAGGTTTTATGGAATTACAGCGAAGATCAAAAGCAATAAAATAGCTCCAATCTGTCCAGCTATAGGTTTTATCCCCCTCCCAATACCCACTGTTGCAGTAACACGCAGCATATTCTTGACAGCCAAAGGTGTTGAAATTGCTATTCAAACTAATAATCTGATAGTCTGAAAGAACCTGATATTCCGCATATTTTATTAGCCGTCCACCTTTTTCCTCGCAGGACAAAATCATACTTTGCTTGCTTTCCAATAAATCACTTTCGGGATTTTGCATCTCTTTCCAAACAACAGCCGCTTCATTGCTTGTAGAAGACACTACAATGCAGTTATAGGTAGTACCATCAATCTCGTAAATAAAGTCCGACCCAACTTCAAGCATTGTTCCTTCGGAATTTTTAGCTTTCTGCGGCATAGAAGTAACTTCCAGTGGCACATTGGCCTCGTCCAGAGCCGCTTGCAACTCATAACAGAGCGTCAGGTCGATCTGATCCTGTTCTTCCTCCGTCAGTTCCCGGTAAAGGGCAAGGATTTTATTAAGCTGAGCCCGCACCTTTGACCCATTGTCCTCTGTAACTTCGTCAGGCAGGGCGGCGATCAAGTCCTCCATGGGACAGATGCGGCACTCATACTCGCAGGGCAAATTATCTTCCTCCGAACAGCCGCACTCCACTGTATGCGACTGGTGATGCCTGCAAAGTCCCGTTTCCCGGTTCTCAGCCGCAGACACAGCAAATACCGGAAAATCCACTGTATTTCCAATCAATGCTGCGGTAAGTAACAGCACCAGTATCCGCCTGACCTTCTTTCTCCACTCTTTCATAATCATCACTCCGTTTCTACATATTTTCTTATTTCTTGTTTATACATTTTCCAGATTTTCTACAAAAGCCTTCTGCTTCTTGCTTCTGCCACTGCGGCAGCTTTGTTATTGATGCCTAACTTTTTGTAGGTTTCCTGATTGTAATATTTTACTCCCGCTTTCGGTAGCCCAAGCTGCCCTGCAATCTTTTCCATCATTTATTCCTCCCTTTATTATGTTATCTATTCCTTCGATTTCCACTGTTTTACTGCTATGGTCAAATGCCTGTGCAAGCATGCACTTGGCTCATTTCTCGCAGAAATAAATATATACATGAAAATCTGATAGAATTTCAAATCCCTACAATTACAAATACTCTTCTACTTCAGAAACCACACACCTGTACATGGACAAAAACTCCTCATGGTGATTTTGCACATAGGACACATCATTATCATTCTTTAATGCAAACTCCAGCCGTTTTGCCATATCTGAAACTTCCATAGCACCAATATTTGCCAGATTTGTCTTCATTGAATGTACTTTTATACGATAATTATCAAAATCAGAAGCCTCAAAAAATGCATTAAGTTGTATATCAGAATGGGAATCTAAAAATGTATGGAGAATTTCCATATAAAATTCTTCATCTCCCATACAGAGTTCTTTTCCTTTCTCCCAGTCAACCAGATTCTTTTGTGCCATTTGATCCGAAGAACCCTTAGCCGGTTCCCTGACCGGTTGTTCAAAATCCGGACTCCATATCAGTTCTTTGGGTAAATATTTTTTTATCATTTCTTCCAGCTTCAATGCAATAATAGGCTTTGAAAGGTAATCATCAAATCCATGTCCTAAAAATATTTCTCTTGCCCCGGAAACCGCATTGGCAGTCAATGCAACCATGACAGCATCCTTACTTAAATTGTGTTCTAATTCCTTTGCCCGTTTTAATGTCTCCACACCATCCATTTCAGGCATCAGGTGATCCATAAAAATAATATGGTATGATTGCTGCTGCATAAGGGTCAGACAATCTTTTCCGCATATTGCCGTATCAATCTGCATTTTTGAATTTTTCAGAAGCCCCTGAAAAACTTTTAAATTCATTTCATTATCATCAACGACCAAAATTTTTGCGCCAGGCGCTGCGAAATGTTCTGTATAAACATTAACTTCATCATTTGCATGCTTATAGTTCTTCTGAAAATCACCAATTGTATGTTCGTCCAGTTGTTTCTGTTCCAAATAAAAATAGAAATCTGATCCTTTGCCGTAAGTACTTTCCACTTCCAGACTGCTTCCCATTAAATTTAACAAACACATGGTAATGGAGAGCCCAAGCCCTGTACCTTCTATATTCCGGTTTCTGCTTTCATCTACACGCTGGAAAGAATCAAATAAATACTTTTGATCTTCATCCTTAATACCGATACCTGTATCTTTCACCGATACATATAATAACACGGCATCCTCACCGGTTTTCTTTCCGGATACAGTAAGCGTCACTTTCCCTTCCTGTGTATACTTTATGGCATTCGTTAATATATTTGTGATAATCTGTTTGATACGGACTTCATCGCCATATAAATGTGCCGGAGTATCAGGCTCTATATTTAACTCCAGTATCAGATTTTTGTTTTTTATCTTAGGCTGCATCATATTGAGTAAATCATTCAGCACAGAACCTAAATCATAATTCACTAAAACGATATCCATCTTTCCACTTTCAATTTTAGAAAAATCTAAAATATCATTAATCAGAGAAAGCAATGTATTCCCAGCCCGTTTAATATCTGCAGCGTAATCCCGGATTTTTTCCTCTCTGCTTTCCCTGAGAATCATTTCATCCATACCAAGTACCGCATTGATTGGTGTACGAATTTCATGGCTCATATTGGCAAGAAAATCACCTTTTGCTTTACTCGCTGCTTCTGCCTGAACCTTTAACGCTTCCTGCTCCTTTGCATATCGTTCCTTCTCAAGTGCACGTTCCTCCATTTTCTTTTTCTCAATGGTCAGATTAGAACTAACCATCAGTATACAGATAAGCGAAATAATAATAAAGGCGATTACGTTTTTATATATCAATTCTGAATAAATCTTATTATTATTTTCCCCATCATGCTGTACCACCAGATACCAACCCAGATTTTCCACATATTTACTTACCCTGTATCCCCCATTGTCTGTTTCCTGATAAACATATTCATCAGAATCTGCTGCATCAGGAACAGTAATATCCAAAACAGCATTTTCAATATTAATCATGTCCGTATCTACCTGTACAAGTCCTTCGCTGTTGACCAGATTAATCTTGATGCCATATTCTTTTTCATAGGAACAAAAAATATCCTGCAAATCTGTCATCACGACACTGACTCCACAAACACCTAATAAATCCCCGTTCTCATCCTCAATTCTGCTATTGACAAAAACCGTCCATGCATCATCGTGTACCTCATCTGTATCCACATCAAAATCATATTTTTTTCCACTGTCAACAAAAATGGAATACCAGATATCATGTTCATCCGTTTCCGGAGATACAATTTTATTAAATCCCTTTTGCGTATAATAAGTTCTGCTCTTTTCCGAAACGATGAATGCAGAACTGTAATCCATGCTGGTACTTAATGTATTTAGATAGGAAATCAATGTCTCTTCCATATCTTTATTTGGAAAATCATTCTGCCTTAATGGTTCAATCAGATAATAGTCACTGGACATTGTCTGGGCAACAATAATAGGTTCTGAGAGTTTATTATTGATAGAATCATATACTTTTGAAGTCAAAACCTTTGACATTTCTTCATTATTCCCTTCAATTACCGTGTTCAGGGAATTCATGGATATACATGTCGTAAAAATGAAACTAATGATAATTAAAACAACTGGCCATATGAGTAATTTTTTATTTTTCATCATTCTTTATCCCCTCTCTGATGCATTTTCTCATTTGTCACTTAACGCTGCCGATGCATTTTACATTTCATGCATCAGATATTCCGTATCCTCATCAATCATTTCGAGCATTACCTCCGCAAAATATGGGTCAAGCTGATTTCCTTTTCCTTTTTCAATTTCAATGCGTACCACTTCCTGCGGCAGTACATCACGGTAACTGCGTTTGGATGTCATAGCATCATACATATCTGCCACTCCGATAATTCTTGCCGCTTCCGGGATATCCTCCCCTTTTAAATGGGCCGGATAGCCTTTACCATCATAACGTTCATGATGATATTGGGCACCGATACCAATATCCGGCATCTCCGAAATGTTCAGCAGAATATTGCTTCCAATTACAGGATGAGACTGAATAATTTCATATTCCTCATCTGTCAGTTTGGTCGTCTTATTAATAATCTCATCCGGTATTCCAATTTTACCAATATCATGTAAAAGTCCCATATAATAGATATCTTCCTGCTCCTTTTTACTTTTACCGGCCCGTTTGGCAATCTCTCTTGCATATTCTGCCACACGGTTGGAATGACCATTGGTGTATTTATCTTTTGCATCAATTGTTCCTGCCAGAGTACGCATAATTTGTGTGGACAGACGTTCAACCTTTCGTCTTCTTTCCTCCGCTCTCCTGGTCTGCTTTTCCACTTCTTGCTGCAAATTCTTCTGCAGACGATCAAGCTGTAAAATACAATTTACACGCTGAATCATGATATCTGCAATAAATGGTTTTCCAATGAAATCAAGAGCACCTGCCTTAAAGCCTCTTACTTCAGTATCCCGATCCTCATCTGCAGTCAGGAAAATGACAGGTATTTCCCTGTAAACATTATCTTCCTGAAGCTGTTTCATGACTTCAAATCCATCCATTTCCGGCATATGTATATCTAACAGAATCAGGCTGGGAATCTCTGTCATTAAAAATTCCATTGCCTTTGGACCTGACTCCACACCCTTTACTACAAACCTGCCCCCTAACATTTTTTTTGCAATCTGTATGTTCATCGCATCATCATCCACGATAAGAATACATGGGCATTCCTCTTCATTTTCATCTATCTGTTGTGTTTCTTCCGGTTTTTTGACTGCCTCACTTAATCCTGATAGCAGGCTTTGGTAATCTGCCAGCATTCCTGAATGATGTTCCCTGATAAAATCTAGGTCATTCTCCTTTGCTGCCATCTCCAGAGCCTTTGCCTGCTCTGAAACATCAACAGCACCAATCGAAAGTGAAGTGCTTTTCAATGCATGAACCAGAATGCGGTAATTCTCCCAGTCTTCTTTCTGATAAGCCTCCTTAATCTGTTCAACCTTCTGACTATCCAGATAGACCAGCAGCATTTCCCTATAAAAATCTTCACTATTACAGCAATATCCAAGCCCTGTGGCGGTATCCAGTAATCCGCTCAACTGCTCTATTAAACCAACTTTCTTGTTATCTCTGTCCTCTGCTGTTTCTGCCATTAAGAGTGCCGGGTCCTTTACCGTTTTTTTCATCAGTTCCTTCGGCAGATATGAACAAATCATCTGTTTTAATAAGCGGCTGATAATCGGTTTTGACAAATAATCATCAAATCCTGCCTTCAGGTACATCTGCTTTTCACCCGCTACTGCATTTGCTGTAAGGGCAATAATTGGAGTATGGGGACAAAGCTCCTGCTCCCGGATTATCTTCAATGCTTCCATTCCATCCATAACAGGCATCATATGATCCATGAAAATAATATGATAAAAATTCGCCTTTATCAATTTCAATGCCTCTTCTCCATTTCCCGCTGTATCAATGACAATTTGGGTATCCTTCAATATTCTACAGAATAAATCCAAATTCATCACATTGTCATCCACTGCCAGAATACGTACCTCCGGTGCGGTAAATTCTTCCTCTTCCCCTGATTGCAATAATATATTTTTCTGGTTCTCGTAATCAATTTTGCCAATTGGTTTTTCTTCGATAATGGTCTGCTCGATTTGAAAGGAAAAAGTACTTCCTTTTCCATATTCGCTTTCAATACATAATTGACCCCCCATTAGGTTTAAAAGTTTTGTTACAATTGAAAGTCCCAGTCCAATCCCTTGGATATTACGGGTCTTTTGGGGATCAAATCTGGAAAAGCTTTCCGACATTTTCTGTATATCCTCTTTTTTCATGCCAATTCCACTATCCCTGATTACTGCTGCCATGATCCCAACCGTATCACTTTTCTTCTGCCATGTAATCTGAATCTCAACAAAGCCTTCCATTGTGTATTTTATTGCATTGGAAATCAAATTATTATAAATCTGCATGAGACGAACCACATCTCCTGAAAGCTGTTTCGGAAGTTTTTCATCGATTGAAAGACGCAATTCCAGTTTCTTCTTCTGTGCGTTGTATCCTGCATAAGTAATGATATCCTGTAAAAGTGACAGCATAAAATACGAACTGTTCTCCAGCTTCAATTCCCCTTTATCAATATTGGTAAAATCAAAAATATCATTAACAATGGACAGAAGTGTTCTTCCTGCGGACTGAACATTTATTGCATATTCTGCTGTATAACTTTCCTTTGTTTCCTTCATAATCATTTCGTTATATCCAAGAATTGCATTGATTGGTGTCCGGACTTCATGCGACATATTTGCCAGAAAATCTGTTTTTACCCGGTTGGCTTCCTGTGCTGCCTCTTTTGCCTTTTCTGCTTCCTCTTTCGTCTGTCGCAGTTCTTCGATTGTCTTTACAAGTTTCTGGTAATCCGGTGTTTCCAAGGTGAACAATATCATCATAAGGCCCAATGCAGTCGTAAACAGGCTTAAAAGCACATCCGGAAAAAAGAGCATCTGGGCAATCGGACCGGAAAATCCAAGCACAAGATAAAAGAGAATGGAAATCCTCTGCCACATTTGAAAGCTTCTAAAATTGCCAATTAAAACAAACGCAGAGCATCCAATAAAATAATAACAAAAGATATAGATCAAAGGATATAATGGACCATGCACATACTCTCCATCCCCACTTATAGAAAATATACACCCATTAAACATATTTACTGCCAGCAATGCAAAGTAAATAACAAGTAAAATGTTATTGAGCCGGAGCATCAGACCACCTTTGCGTTCCTTATAAATACAAATCCGGGAATAATACATAAACTGATATCCCACAACTACATTCAACACAAAATATAATGTATTTAAAAGAATATTCGTCCACCTCGGCACAATCGCACCATAACTAATTGTAATTGCCGTCACCACATCCATAATATCTGCAAATAATACGATTAATGTCAGCTTTTGAAATTCTTTGTTAATTTGTGACTGGGTGCTATATTGCAGTTTCATAAAAACAAACATAATCATCAAAAAAATAGCAGCCGCCACTTCAAAATAAATATTATATTCTAATGCCATATCTCTCTCCTATTGGGAATACCTTATCTATAGTATGAACGGTTTCTTTATAATTTCTTAATATTTTAATGGTAAGTCAGTCTGCTTTCAATACATTCTTCCTATTTGTCTAAAAATCTTCCTATTTGTTTTAGTAAAAATGAAAAAAATACGTGGCACTATGTTATAATTGTGATATTTAAAGTTTAATTTCGAAAAATTGTAGGTTTGCCTAATTATTAATGTGTCAGTACGCTAACGGATAGTTATGATTTTTAAGAATAAGGAGAAGTTACCCCTATGCTGATTTATATATGTGAAGATTCAGAAAGTGATGCTCTGCGGTTAAACCATCACTTAATCACCTTTTCAAAAGAAAAACAGTATAATTTTGAAATTATTTCTTTTCCCTCCGGTGATGAGCTGGTCACAGATTTTGAACAGTCACACAATTGGCCGGAGCTTTTATTTCTTGATATTTATATGAATGGAAAGAATGGTATAGATACGGCAAGACATCTGCGAAGTCTGGGGTACTCAGGAGGTATCATTTTCACCACATCTTCCACGGAACATGCTATGGACAGCTATGAGGTAAACGCTCTATATTATCTGCAGAAGCCATATGACCACATTCATTTTATCAATGCGATGGAACGATGCCGCCATATCCTTCAAAATGCGCAGCAGAATTTTACATTTACGCTGAAAAAAAAGAAATTCTCCATACCTTATGCAGACATTTTATTTTTTGAAACTGGACAGCACACAGTAATCCTGCATATGACATCCGGTACAGTTTCTTTTCCCGGCAGCCTTACCCAGATAACGGAACTCTTATGTCAGTCCGACAATTTTGTGCCCGTAGGACGGAGCTTTCTGATTAACTTAAATCATGTAGCTGGACGGTTTCACAATGATCTGCTCATGTCTGATCACTCAATTGTACAGATACCTTTAAGAAAACAGGATGAGATACTTGCTATCGTGGAACGCTGGCAGCAGGATAAGCAGACAGATGCTGGAAAAAACGGATAGAACAATATCTAAAGTATTTTGAATAGGATGTGATAAGCTCAGATTAAGATAACTTTTGTATACTTTGAAAAAACTCTTAGTCAAAGTATTTGAATTCCTCGCCGTCATTAAGCCCAACTTGGAATTGCTTTACATCCTTTGCCTTAGTGCCGTAGCGAATTACGTTCGCATGGAGTTTCCCTAATTTCATGTAGAACGAGTGTCTGTTTCCTCCTATTTCTTCAACAACCTCCTGCCACGGTCTGCTGTTGATAAGCAGTGTCCCCGGAAAATTATATTTCGCCATTTCCATTGGGTATTTTTTTGCATCGCCTAACTTTACCCAAAAACAGTACACCGTTTTTCGCTCGTGTGTAGAAGCCATAAGCCCCAAATTATCCCAATAATAATCCATTTCCGAAAACTTCTCGGGTGAAAGGTTATAATTCTTGCAAACCATTTCCTTATAACTTTTAATACCCTTATTTTTATCGGCAACGCAGCGTGGTTCGCCAAGAATATCAATAAGTTCCGATACCCTCGCAGGTATTGTGAATTGCTTTCCGTTGAGAACAAAGTAATCATCACACAAGTCAATTGTTACCGGAATAATATCCTTAGGTTGCTTTTTACCAAATAATGACATAATTATTTCCTCCAATATATTTTCTGTGGTTTTCCTTACACCTTTACCCTAACTGTCGTTTCTCTAACTTCCCACTTTCTTGAACTTTTGTTCAAGAAGTATCCCTTGCTCGGTCAATACCGATTTGTTGAATTGTTCAACATTATTATCTTACCACAAAGGTATGCACAATTCCATTAAATTTTGCGTTCTCTTTATTCACTTCACTCATTATGTCTATGCCGTTTGACGTATGTGGTGCATTGTCAATAAATTCTGCCGCCCCGATTTAGGTAACTCTTCTTGCTACAGCACATTGTTCACTGGTCTGCGGATAAAGAATCATCGGTGCAACCATATACAGGCTTTCAGAAACACTATTCATTCCGCAGTGAGTGATAAAAGCATCCGCTTTGACGAGGACATCAAGCTGATTGACATACGGATAAACCCTGATATTGTCAGGAAGAGTTCCGAGAAGTTCCTGATTCATTGTATTTCCACAGGAAATAATCACCTCAACGTTGATCTCCTTTAATGCATCAATACATTTACTGTAGAAATCAGGTCGGTCATTGATAAGGGTTCCCATAGAAATATAGATGAGTGGCCGCTCTTTTTCCTTCGCAGGCATAACCTTTGAAAACACAGACGGCACGACAAAAGTATAGTGCTCAGAAAAACTCTCTGCATATGGTTGGAATTTTCGTGAAGTATATACAACAGAATCCGTATTATTGTCGTTCTGGACAAGGGACATGAATCCAGTATTTATCTATCTTATAGAAAAGTTTATTCTTCTCCCTCCAGTACAAATCCTCCTTTTTCCAATATTTTTTTTGCCTCCTCAGTATTCCGATATCCCCATATCTCCATATAACCACCTGTTATCTGCAGCTCTTTTTTCTCCAACTCTTCTAACTGCTTCCTATCCATACACACAAGCCCTCCAGGACTCTTTATAATTCCTGAAATCTTTGCCGTTCGTATTTTCTCTTTCTCATCCGTTATTGTCAGTTCCAGACTTCGATAATTCTTTATCCATTTCTGAATCTTGCTCTTCCCAACTGCATGTCCATATTGGTCTGTAAAGCCTGCAAAACTGTCTTTTCCAAAAAAGAGCGCAGGGGTGTTTCCCAACACGATTTCCTCCTCTACAGATTTCCATTTTAACGGATAATCTTCAATATCTGTTACCGTTAAATTCGTTTCCAGTGTATAGATTCCTATCTTAATTGTCACTGGCACTTCTGTATACGGCTCAAATCTAGTAAGACCCTTTATATTTTCAAACTCTTTCACTACATCGGGTTGAATACCACCATCTGTCATAAGGGTAAATCCGTAGCTTTTTTCTTCCTTCTGATACTCCCTGACAAATTGTATGAGAAAAAAGACTGTTGTACAAAACACAGCAAATACAACAATATCTTTATAAATGTTCCGCTTCTTCATGGAAATCCATCCTTTTTTTGAAATACTGCAACCTGAGATACAGAACTGCAATTACCAAGACCAGTGTCAGTATTAAAATCACAATCACTGTAATCCACCATTGATTGGTTTCCTCCTTTTCTTTCTCTATCTTTAATTCAACAATCTGCGGTTCCTTTATCTCTGTATGAATATCTAATTTCTGTTCCTTTATTTCCCCATTCTCATCTTCAAAAGAAAATGTTACTGTTCCGCTTACTGCACCATATTTTCCACTTTTTTCTTCTGATTGTTTTCCCTCCTCATCCATATCCAGAGTTCCGATAAAAATCTGCATTTCCCCTTCCTTGGATTCTCCAGCCGGAATATTTCCTAAAAACACATCCTGCACCGGAAACAGCCCTTTTCCTTCCACAGATACTCTGGCATTATAAAGATCTGCCAGTCCCGTATTTAATATCTGAAACGTCAAGGCATTCGTATCTGAAGAATATACAATATCGGGAAAGGAAAGATTAACAATTTCTGCCTTCTGAGGCTGATTTACTGACAGGATTACCGCCTCTGTGGAAGTATAACTGTTTCCTTTATCATCTTCATACTCAAACTGAAATTGAACCGATATCGGCTCTGTTGCTGCCTTTTTACTGACAGAAACCTTCTGGGATAAATCCATTGTTCCCCCGGTTCCCAGATGCCCCTGATACCATGATGTTTTTTCAAACCGAATATCACTGCTCTCTGACAACAGTGTAACCTTCATATTTTCAACTGCCTTACTGCCATAATTTTTCACAGTCAAATTCCATGCTGTATCTTTACCTGCTTCCAGTCTTTGTGTCTGTAGACTGTTATCTTCTACTAAAATCCGGGGCTGATGATTAATCTCTTCCTCGGTGTAATTTTCCTTTTCTTTCTCGGTAGAAGCTTCGTTTTCTTCCTTGGATTTGGAAACTGTATTTTTTTCTTTCTTCTTTTTTTCTGTTGTCTTCTCAGCAGATGAATTTTCTTCCGTAACTGTATTTTCCGTTGTCTGTTCCGTAGATAGATTTTCTGTTGTTTCCGATTTTGCCTGCTCCGTTACTGCCTCCTGACCATTTACCGGAACAGAATAACCCAATCCCAAAAGCATTACAACCATCATACATATCATAACCTTTCTTCTATTCATAGCCTTCGCATCCTTCCTCCATCCATTTCATAAACCTGGTCACATAATATCCTGATGTCCTCACTGTTATGACTTGCGAGAATAATTGTTTTTCCCTTCTCCTTTAACCCCAAAAGAAGACTTCTAATATCTGCCACTCCATGTTTATCCAGACCGTTAAACGGCTCGTCTAATATTAAAAATTCAGGATTTTCCATAATTGCCTGGGCAATTCCTAAACGCTGCCGCATACCAAGGGAATACTGAGATACTGCTTTTTTCAAATCTGAATCCAGTCCTGCCGATTCAATTGCTTTTCTTATTTCTTTATCCGAAATCTGATTTTTAAGCCCCGCCAGTATCTTTAAGTTTTGAAGTCCTGTCAGGTTGGGCAAAAAACCGGGTGTTTCTATGATAACCCCTATGCTTTCCGGAAAATCAACCTCTATTCCTATCCTCTTTCCTCCAACCTTTATAGTTCCTGATGTCACCGGAAGAAATCCGCAGATACACTTCATTAACACTGTCTTTCCGGATCCATTATTCCCGGAAAATCCATAGGTTTTTCCACGTTCCATGACAACATCAATATCATGCAATACCGTTTCCTCCCCAAATTTTTTCGTAATATGGGTAATTTCTATGTATGGCTCCATAATCCATCTTTTCCTCCTTTTTCCGGCTCATCTATATTTCCCGTAACCGATAATGCAGTATTAGCCCCTTGAGTAACACAGTCATTCCGGAGAGCAGTAGCAGAAAAAACCATATTCCATTACCATTATTTCCCCAATACTGTTCACACTTGATCCATTCCACAGGATACATACTATACATTTCTGACAAATAACGCTCCTTCAATATAATCAAAATATAATAGCATACAAACGGCAGTCCATATGCCATATAATAATTTTCAAACATCCCTGCAAAGATACCTGAAATCTCTGCTAAAATCCCACCGACTAAAGCTATACGCAGAAGCATTTTTAATGCCTCTGTAAATTTTTCTCCCTGCCACTCTCCCTTTGATTCCAATGGGAATAAAAATAAAAAACAAAATATCAGCACCAATCCCCCTGAAAAAAGAAAAACAAAAAAACCGCTAGCATAAATCTGTAGTACCTTACGCCTGATATAATCCTGCCGGCTGATTTTTACAATATACAATTTTATAAAGCTTGACGCTCTATCTCTAATATAGACGGCCCCCAGTGGCAATACCGAGACAACCGGTATTAAAAAAAATAACTGTTTTGAGGAAATTGCCGTTTGAAAATAATCTATAAAGTTTCCGGTTTCCAACGGAAAATCCATTTCATAGAACGGAATTCCGGTTATCATTCCTATCACGGCAACCAGTGCTGCAATCCATAATCCTCTATCTCGTAACAATTCTTTTATCATTCTAAATTTCTCCAGTAATTTCCAAACCAATATCCATATGCTTCATATTTAAACTTTTATATAGAAATGATATTCAGCATGATATATCATTTCCGGGATACCAAAATGCCCATACCACCACTGCCAGTTATTCTCCTGTAAAAGCAGAAAAATTAAAATATTTTAAAACGCGGAAGGTAAAGCCTGCAAGAACAACCAAAACTACTATAAAGACTAAACAGGACTGCCAGATTACCGGCAGATTGTCATAGCCAAAATCATGCATCCCATAAGTTGCGTGATTCAACGGACTAATCCAGCCTAACAAACTACGTACCTGATACATCTCGTATTCTTCCTTGCCCATCAACTTTGCCAGTACATTTGGTTCCAACAAAAAGCCAAAAAGACTATACGTTAAAGCCGCTCCGATAGCTACCCTTTTTCCCTTCTTCATCTGAAAATACAGCATAAGAAAAGAAAGCGTCAGGGTATAACAAATTAACAAGGCCACAATCTGAAGCATACACTCATAAGGGCTGGTGCTTTCCATTACCTTTACCGTAGACGGAATGGAAAGCTTTTTCCCCATTGCTGAATATGCCAATAATGCAGCCGTTTTACTCCACACATTTCCAACATACGCTTTCTGCATACAGAGCAGACTAGTAACTAAAAGGACATATCCCATATAAAGCAGTGTGACCAGCACAATGTAAAAAAATTGTGCCATGAGCCACTGGTTCTTTTTTACCCTTAAAAGCATATATGGTGTAAAGGGACTTAGCTTTGGCAAATCAATAAACAGCAGAATCAAAAGCAAGGAGCATAATAATATCGCTGTCGAATCACCGAAGGTCCAGATAAATGCCTCTGCCAACTGAATTGGAGATTCATAGGTTTTGGCTATTAGCATCGCCCTGTCACTCAGCAAAAAGCATAATACAAAGGAAAGCATAAATGTAATAATAATTCTGGGATTTTTAAAAAATCCCAGAAAATTCCATCTCACAATCGCCAGTGTCTGTTTCATTTCCTCTTTCCTCCTATAACAGAGACACTACACTAGATCAGTATCCAAGACTACGGTCAATCACCGTACCGTCTATGGCATTGATTGTCATAAAACTCCGCATCGAATATTCTCCTGAATCCTTATTCGTAACATTCCCTTCTTTATCCTCCGAATCAAATCCTCCGAAGAAATCCCATACCGGCACCAAAACTCCGCCGGTATTATCCTTTAGCGGATCATAAATCCGGCTGTAGCCCAATGTGATTTTTTTAATATGAAAGGTTCTCTTTTTCTCATACTCTGTTATATCAGCATTGGAAACCTCCATCATCTGCTCATAAATCTTTATCATACTGTCAAAATCCATCATCTTTACATTTTTTGTCTGTACTTCACCGATGACATAAGGATTATCCAGTTCCACCTCTAAAATTCCATCATCCCCCACAAGAATGTTACATATCTCATATCCCCATGGCACCTCGGTACTCTCCATACCCACATAACTGCCACCCTGTTCAATGGTATAAATAATCGGTGTCCCCAAAATCTTTCTGGTAAAATAAAACCGATACCCTGCATCCGTAGAATTTTGCTCCGTAACACCCCCCTCGCCATGATAGAATACTGCATAATCCCAATCATAAAGTTCTAAATCCATTCCCAAACGCTCTGCCTTTTCCTCTGCCTGCTTCTTTGCCTCTTCATAAGAAATCCCTGCAAGATTTTTTAAAAATTCATCAGATAAGTACTGTTCTGATTCCGGATTTCTAACATATTGACCTTCCTGCCAAGCCGAAAACTCCAGCGAATCTTCCTGCTCCATCATTCTTGATATTTTAAAATGAATTTCCTTAGATATAGCCGGGTCTTCACTTATAATGTCATATTCATAATTTCCGTTCTTTGTTTCTGCTACACCAAAAAATTCATAATCATACGTTTGTGTCCCACCTTCTCCGTCAGGATATTTCAATCCAAATGCAGGGGTAACTTCCTCCTTCGCCACATCATCCGGAGCATTCTGATACCACCCTTCATAATTTTCAATCTCTTGATCGATATTAAAATATAGATTGCCGTTTTCATCTTTTCCATACTCATATGGATCCAGATTATTTTCTGCTTTATATCTTTTTAGTAGGGCAAGCCGTTCCTCGATGTAAGCCTTTGTCATTGTAGAATAAGATATTCCATTATAGATCTTATCTCCATCAAAAAATGCCTTTGTTACCGTATCAATCAGTTCCTGATTCCCCTCTCTTGCCGTTACATTAACCGTATCAATAGCACTTACTTCCGGCACAATCACTTCTGCATCTGTATCAATGACCAGTCCTCCGTCCTCATATACGGATTCTTTTTTGTAATGCTCAGGCACTCCCAGCGTTTCCCGTAATAACTCTCCGGTCTCATCCCCGCTTTCGTATGCTTCCATATTTCCTGCTCCCTTTTCTTTGACAATCACCTCATCCGGTGTTTTTTCACAGCCTGCCATCATCGTGATACATAAGCCTATCGCAAACCATATTTTATATTTTCTTCTCATAAACCTTTCCTTCCCTTCAAAAAATATAATCTCGGATTTCCTGACAGGTAAAAGGGTAGCACAGCTTCTATTTTGAAATCTTCATCAATTTGTTAACGTTCCGTAAAGAAGTGCTATTTTCGTCCCCACTCCCTGTTTACTTTCAATTCTCATTTCAGCATGATGTACTTTTGCAATCTGCTCACAAAGCGCAAGCCCCAGTCCCATATTTCCGCTTTTTCTGGAACGGGATTTGTCTACTCTATAAAATGCTTTTCGCACTTTATCAATTTCTTTTTCCGGAATTCCCACACCTTCATCCCTGACCCAGAGAGCCGTCTCATCCGCTCCAAGATAAATACAGTCTCCCGCCTTTGATGCCATCATGCTGTTATTAATCAGATTAATCAAAAAACTGATAATTAAATCTTTGTCCAGCTTCTTTGATAACCCCTGATAATTCCCTTCATATATCAGTTTCAACTCTTTTTCAGATAACATCTGTTTTACGTTATCCTCCACTTCATTAAATATCTCTTCTATCTCTACTTTTTCCGGTACAATGCTGGACTCTGATTCATAAAGCTGTGTAAGCTCCATCATTTTCTCAGAAAGTCTGGACATTCTTCCGCTTTCTGTATAAATATAATTTATTGCCTTTTCTGCCTGTTCTTTCGTCAGCTTTACATTTAATAACAATTCAGAATATCCTTTAATCGCAGTCAGCGGTGTTTTCAATTCATGGGACATACTGCCAATCAGCTGGCGCTGGGCCTCATTTGTGGCTTCCAATGGACGGGTAATTTTTCTAATCATTGCCAAAAGCAGTAAGGCTGCAAATCCGGATATCAGAAAGGATATCAGAAACTCCTTAAACACCAGCCTCAGGCTGTCTTCATATAGATAAGAGATATCTTTTACACGAAAAAACACATACTCATTTTCATTCTCTTCCATAATTCCATAATACATCAATAAATGTGTTCCGTTCACCTTCCGGGAAATACAATTGAGCTCCCATCCTTCATCCCTTCCTGTTCTGCTTATATTCAGGTCAAACTGATACCTGCTGCTATTATACAATTCTTCCCCATCTCTGTATAAAGCAGAATCTTCAGGCATTTCATTCCGAAAGCATTGAACCACTATATAATCACTAAAATTATTTTTTATTTCTAATTTATTTAACCGTAAGTCCAGATTTTTCCTTTCATTCTCGATCCGCTTTGCTCCTTCCTGTTTCACCAGCTCTAATTTCTCCTTATGGCTGCTATAGATAATATAAAACGAAAAAAGCTGTGTCAGGATAAATAACATTGCAGATGCTGCAACTGCAATCTTTTTGATTATATCCATATTTTTCATCCGCCTTTCCCTACGAGACTTCCATACGGTAGCCCACCCGGGGTACCGTAATGATTACATCAGCAAAATCCAGTTTTTTTCTCAGATTAGCCACATGGACATCCACCGTTCTAGTTTCTCCCTCAAAATCTACACCCCATAAACAATTTAAAATCTGCTCCCTGGTCATCACCCGGTTTCTATATTTCCAAAAAGCCATGAGACAGTCAAACTCCATTGGCTGAAGAGAAATCTCTTTTCCTTCTTTATAAACAGTCCGCCGATTCACATTAATAATAATATCCTTTATATAAATTTCTTCATCGTCTTCTTTCCGAAAACGGCTTAGTACCTTGTCAATTCTGACCAAAAGCTCCAGCATTTCAAAAGGCTTTACAATATAATCTTCTGCACCGCTTTTTAATCCCTTCACCTTACTTGGCAAATCACCCTTTGCCGTTAGATAAATCACAGGAATATGATGTTCTTTCAATTCTTCCAACAATACAAATCCATCTTTTCCCGGAAGCATAATGTCTAACAATGCCAAATCATAACCATTTTCCTCTTTTAAGTGCTGGCTGATTTCTTCTCCATCAAAAAAAGGAACCGGCTCGTAACCGGCAATGGATAAATTCATACAGATCAAATCATTTATGGAGATTTCATCTTCTATCACTAAAATTTTTTTCATAAAATCCTCCTGTTTTGTAACCACTAGCAAAGCAAGAATTACTTACGTACCATTGCAAAGCAATTTTCATACATGTAGTACATGTTCAGTATGTTTTCATAATCTACTCTACAATATCCCCTACATTATAATAAAATTACACAGAGAAAACGATATTTAAATGTAAACAATTTGTAAAATGTAATGCTGCCATTGCTTTTAATTGCTTGTGGTCTTACCCTGTATATGATTGCCGCATAATGTTGCTTGGTGATATTTATCGTAAGTTTTAACATTTTTTTTATCAACGGATACTTTAGAGAAAGCTGTATGTAAATTTGTTTGCGAGAGTATGCGGTATTATGTATAATGTAGCAAGAGGATTCGATTGAGCTTAATGAGGGCAGGAAAATAAAGGACAAAAGGGATGTAAAACACAATTGACATCGCTAAAATACAGGATGTAAAAGACCTTTGATTGCGAAAATGTTTCTTTTGGGGTAGGTTGAAATGGGAGGCGAGAAAATGAAGCTTGGAGAACAAATCAAAAAATACAGGACAGAATTATCATTATCGCAGGATAAACTTGCTGAAAAGCTTTTTGTTTCCAGACAGTCAATATCAAACTGGGAAAATGATAAAACGTATCCGGATATTAAAAGTTTGTTGCTGTTAAGTGAGGTATTTTCCGTTTCCTTAGACCAACTTGTCAAAGGAGATGTAGAAATTATGAAAAATGAAATTAATGAACAGGAAAGAGTGAAGTTCCAAAAAGAAAGTGCAATATTGGCAGTGTTTTTTATTGCAATGCTTATCTTGCCGATTCCCCTTGCTAAATTTCTTGGATGGTGGGGACTGGGTATTTACCTCATTATTGTAGCTGTCGGTATGTATCATGCTATTCAGATCGAGAAGCACAAAAAATATCTAGACATTCAGACTTATAAGGAAATCGTGGCTTTTACCGAGGGCAGAACCTTATCTGAAATTGAAAAAGCTCGTGAAAGCGGTAAAAGAATATATCAAAAGGTCTTTCTTGCAATAGGCTGGGGTTTGTCAAGATAAGTGTGTAAGTTTTTTATATTTTTATGGTGGTCGAATAGCTCGACCACCTTTTTCGTATAA
>JAIDHZ010000343.1 GCA_029052995.1 Lachnospiraceae bacterium
GCCGTCGAAAATCCGCCTTGCAGATGGACAAATATCCTGCGTAGTTTTACCAAATATCAATGTGTCAGTACACTAGACAATTTTATAAATCCTTAACCATTATATATAAAAACATTCATCCTTTCAACATTATTTTATTGCGAATCCCAGTCAGAGCCTATATAATAAAAGGCGAAAGTGAGGAACAAACATGAACGAAGAACAGATTTTAAAAGGGCGGCTTATTGATTTGGCAAAACGCGCCTATCAACAAAATATATATACCTACAGTAATTTCTTATCCGCTCCCGAGTTATCCCTGCTTGATGATATAAAAGAAGAGATTTCCTTTATCCACCATGAATGTTTCGGTGGAAATGAGCTTTCCGAACGCCAGCTTGTAGGCTTTGGCAGCGAAGATGAATTTGGCTACACCAACCCCTTTCCTATTCAGGTCATTAAGATAACTCCCATACAGGAGAAATTCAGCGACGTATTAAACCACCGGGATTTCCTTGGTGCACTGATGCATCTTGGCATTGAACGGGATACATTAGGAGATATTCTTACAAAAGAAAAGACAGCATATCTGTTCTGTTTAGACAGCATTGCAGGTTACATCTGTCAAGAGCTTACAAAAGTAAAGCATACACATGTTAAGTGCGAAATGGCTGATATGAATATCCCCGCCCTCACCCCTTCCCTTGTGGATGAGAAGTTTCCTGTTGCTTCATTACGACTTGACGGCATCATAGCAAGCCTGCTTAAATGTTCCAGAAGTGAAGCTCTTTCCCTTTTTACGGACAAATGCGTCACGCTAAACGGCAGGGTTACCGGAAGAAACAGTATTATACTGAAAGAAGGCGATGTTTTTTCAATAAGAGGCCATGGGAAATTCATTTTTGAACATTCAGGGGGCAGCACCAGAAAAGGAAAAATCTATGTACACATAAAGCGGTATGTATAGTTTTGTACATACCGCTTTCATATATCATCATTCTTTTTTTGCTGCATCACCACCCTGGCTTTTTATCTATCCCTCATTACACCCCCTTTGTGCTGACATGAATTCCAGTAACCTTTTATAAACATAGACAACACTCTGTTCCCGCACTGCATTTCTGCCTATTTCACCGAACTGTACAGTATCGGTATACACCAACCCTTTGATATAAAATCCAAAGCAGACCATACCTACAGGCTTTGCCGGAGTTCCACCGCCGGGTCCCGCCACACCTGTGATACCCACTCCAACTTCAGAGCCTGCCTCTTTCGCCACACCCTCTGCCATCTGGTGCGCTACTTCCTCGCTGACAACGCCAAAGGTATCTATTGTCTGTGGTTTTACACCAAGATATTTCATTTTCGCCTCATTTGCATAGGTAACAAAGCTTACATCCAGCACTTTTGACGCATCCGCTACTCCGACTAGGGAGGCTGCTGCCAGACCTCCGGTACATGATTCTGCAAAAGAAATATGCCATCCTTTTTCCATTAATTGTGATACTACCTGTTCTTCAATTCTCATTTCTATACTCCTGTTTACCATTCCTCTAGTCATTTATCCACATTTACATCTGCTTATATTGTACTATATCAGCACAGAAAATGCATCATTTTGTAACAATCTTAATCTGCGCATCAAACCACTCTTTAATGGTATTACTGTATATATATGCTACCTCTTCATTCGGTATCGACATTGTCAGATACTGTTCTCTGCCTTCAAATCTCTTTGCTGTTACTTTCAAATACCCTGTAAAGAACAGAAAATTCCACAGATTGTCCTGCGTTTTGTAGATATCATCATATGTGATATCCTCATGTACCTGTTTTTCTATGGTTCCTCCATCTATCAACTGCTCAATCTCTGCTTTTGTTTTTGCATAAAAGGGTCCCAAAACATCTATATCTCATAATTATCTTCATAAATACTATATCATTCATTTTAAATTTTGTCACGGGGAATATCTTTGAGGTTCACGACAAACACATGAATGCGTTTGTTGTGAATATTTTTCTCACCCCTATTGACAATTTTTAAAAGTACCGATATACTATGTGACAGACAAAAACATTTTGTCATTATTACAAGTAACTTATTCACCCTTATTGAAAGGAGGACAATTATGACTGCAATAACATTTTTTCAAAAGAACTTAATAACACATAACAGAGGTCTGGTTGTCCTTGGTGACATTATATAAAGAAATTCGCAGATGCTTTTGCAGGTCATCAACCTTTGCTCCGGTTGGTGACATCATTTCTAATCCGCAATTGATTCCCGCGAAGCAACGAGCCAAGTGCGAGCTTGCTCGCATTTGGCGACTGCTGCGAGGGTCACATACCCCGTTGCTTGCAGTGGGGTTGTTGACTTCATTTGGATAATCCGGTATCTCTGTTTCAGAGGTGCTTTTTTTGTTGTAAAAAGTACCTATTGATTTAAAAGACAGAAAGGATTATATGATGAAAACAATAAACGGAGTCTATTGCTTCGCAAATATATTTACCACGAACAACACTACAA
>JAIDHZ010000344.1 GCA_029052995.1 Lachnospiraceae bacterium
AGATGTGTTAAAGAGACAGGGAGTTAAAGAAGCACCATTCCGTTCCTGTGCTGGTGTTGACATCAAGGGATCAGCTAAAGGATGAGCTTCATGCACTGGAGTTAGGGGCAGACGAATATCTGACGAAACCCTGTCCATCCTCCAGACTTTTGGCAAGGACAGAGAATTTATTAAAGCGGTTTGCTGGAAGAGAGGGTATGTTAGACGGGGATGGTTTCTTATTCGATTACCGTACCTTTACCATTTATATAGATCAAACAGCGAATCTGCTGACGGAAAAAGAAGGGAAGATATTACAGGAGCTTCTTTTGAATAAGGGGGAGATAGTGGAAAAAGAGGTTCTCTTTGAATCACTGTGGGGAACCACAGAATATATTGATGAGAATGCGTTACAGGTAACGATGACAAGGCTTCGGAAATCTCTGGACAAATTAGGGCTTCGGGAACGCATTGAAACCATCAGGGGAACCGGATACCGGCTGAACCTTGCAAAAAAATGAAGGGGTGGATATGATTAAGAGGTTTAGAAAAATAATCAGGATTTGCCGGGAATACCGGGCTTTTCTCGGTCTTTTTCTTTTAATGAATTTATTATTTGCTTTTTTTCTATGGTTAACAGACGCACCTTCCTTTTGGGCGGTAAGTGGAGTATTTTTATGTATGACCCTTCTTCTTGCCGGAAGTGTGTTTTATGTAATTGCAAAAAAGGAGGAGAAACAAAGAAATGTATTTTTTGCTTTTTTGGAGAATCCAAACCGGTCTAACCAGACGAATGTGGAAATGCTGTTAGGTGACAGAGATAAGGAACAGTTAATTGCAGTGGGAGAACGGCTAAGGGAGAGTGAGCAAAAACTGCAGACGGAGCTAAGACAGCGGGAAGACTATGAGGAATACATTGAAATGTGGGCTCATGAGGTAAAGGTTCCGTTATCTTTGTTGACCCTGATGTTAGATAACCGGAAAGATGAGATGTCTCGGATTGTCCATCAGCGTTTAGTTTATGTTTCCAGCCAGATTCAGGATAATGTGACCCAGATGTTATATTATGCAAGGTTAAAAGCGGATCACAAAGACTATCTTTTGGAGATGGTAAGGCTGAATGAATGTGTAGAAGAGGTGGCATTACAATATGAACCTGTTTTTGAAGAAGGGGAGGTAAAGGTCATTTGTGAGGTAAGCGATACCAGTGTATTTACCGATAAAAAAGGGATTTTAATGATATTGGGGCAAGTGTTAAATAATGCCTATAAATATAGGGATACCGAGAAGGCAGAAAGGTGGATACGGGTGTCAGACAAAAGAGATGAGAGCCGGAATAAGATACTGCTTACGGTTTCCGATAATGGAATCGGAGTAAAACAGTCAGACCTGCCCTTTCTATTTGAAAAAGGATTTACCGGGGATAATGATGAGAGAAAAAAGAAAGCTACCGGAATGGGATTATATCTGGTGGAGCAGATGGCACGTAATTTAAAGATAGAAGTAGATGTGCAGTCGGTATACGGACAGGGCTTTGAACTTATATTGGAATTTCCCGTTGTATAATAATTATGCAGGTTCAATTCTTACAAAAGATATAGAACAATTTTATATAATAAACGGGACTGTTTTTTACAGTCCCGTTACTAATCTTACTTCTTTTTCTCCTGTTCCTCTTCCTTCGCCATCTCTGCCTCAAATTCAGCAATGGAATCCTCTGGAGATTTATCCCGTACCTTCGCAATGGAAGCAACAGTAATATCCTTATTCTGGTCTAAATTAATCAGTTTTACTCCTGAAGTAATTCTTCCGTATTCAGAAATATCCTCACATTCCAAACGAATTACGATTCCCTCTGTTGTAATCAGCATAATCTGATTTTCATCATTTACTGCCTTCATGCCAATGACATTACCTGTCCTGGCATTAATCTTATAACATTTAACTCCTTTACCCCCACGGCGCTGTGGTGTAAATTCATCCAGTGAGGTACGTTTACCCACACCTTTCTCAGAAACAATCAGTAAATCTGTTCCCTGAGTATCTAACTGCATGCCAATAACTTCATCACCATCCGATAAATTCATACCGATAACACCCTGTGAAGTACGTCCTGTACTTCTCACATCTGTTTCATGGAAACGGATACACATACCAAGCTTGGTAACCATAAAGATATCCTTAGTATTATCCGTTGCCTTTACCTGAATCAGCTCATCCCCATCCTTTAATGTAATAGCAGCAAGGCCTGTTTTACGCACATTTGCATAGTCTGTAATCGGAGTTTTCTTTACAATACCATTTTTGGTTACCATAAATAAATATTTGCCCTCTTCATATTTTTTAATAGCAATAACTGCGGTAATTTTTTCACCGGGATTTAACTGCAAAAGATTTACAATTGCTGTTCCCCTTGAAGTTCTTGAGGATTCCGGTATTTCATAGGTTTTCATGCGGTATACCTTACCACTGTTGGTAAAAAATAAAAGATAATGGTGGGTTGTGGTCATTAAAAGATTTTCGATGAAATCGTCCTCTATGGTCTGCATACCCTTAATTCCCTTACCACCTCTGTGCTGTGCTTTAAAATTATCCACTGTCATACGCTTGATATATCCAAGCTTTGTCATGGTAATTACGGTATTTTCCTTCTTAATTAAATCTTCAATGGTTATGTCATCATCATCAAAACCGATAACTGTTCTTCTGTCATCCCCAAATTTAGCAGCAATAATTAAAATCTCTTCTCTTATTACTCCAAGCAGCTTGTGTTCATCTGCCAGGATTGCCTTTAATTCGGCAATACGCTCCATCAGCTCCCTATACTCATTTTCAAGTTTTTCCCGTTCCAAGCCTGTAAGCGCTCTAAGACGCATATCCACAATTGCCTGAGCCTGAACATCAGATAATTCAAATTCCTTTATTAATTTTTCCTTTGCTTCCGCTACATTTTTAGAAGCACGTATAATTTCAATTACCCTGTCAATATTGTCTAAAGCAATTAGCAGACCCTGTAAAATGTGGGCACGTTCTTCCGCCTTATTAAGTTCATATTTTGTACGCCTTGTAATGACATCCTTTTGATGCTCAAGGTAATGCTTTAACATCTCTAAGAGATTTAATACCTTTGGCTCACCATTTACAAGAGCCAGCATTATAACACCAAAGCTATCCTGTAACTGAGTGTGTTTATAAAGCTGATTTAAAATAACATTTGCATTGGTATCACGTTTTAATTCAATTGCAATACGCATACCCTCTCTTGAAGATTCATCACGTAATTCTGAAATTCCTTCAATTTTCTTTTCCTTTACAAGATTTGCAATATTTTGAATAAGCTTTGCTTTATTCACCATGTATGGAAGCTCTGTCACTACAATTCTCTGTTTTCCATTTGGCATTGGTTCAATATCCGTGACAGAACGGATTTTAATTTTACCACGTCCTGTACGGTATGCATCTTCAATACCCTGTCTCCCCAAAATCGTTGCACCGGTTGGGAAATCAGGACCTTTAACAATCTGCATCACTTCTTCAATATCAGTTTCACGGTCTTCATTTATATAATTATCAATAATCTTAACAACTGCATTTATGGTTTCCCTTAGATTATGTGGCGGAATATTAGTTGCCATACCTACCGCAATACCGCTTGTCCCATTTACCAAAAGATTCGGATACCTTGCCGGCATAACAACCGGTTCTTTTTCTGTCTCATCAAAGTTTGGCACAAAATCAACAGTATCTTTATTGATATCTGCAAGCATTTCCATGGAAATTTTAGAAAGGCGCGCTTCTGTATAACGCATAGCTGCCGCACCGTCTCCATCTACGGAACCAAAGTTTCCGTGTCCATCTACCAGTATATATCTGGTATTCCACTCCTGGGCAAGCTTAACTAATGCATCATAAATGGAACTGTCACCATGTGGATGGTATTTACCCATGGTGTCACCGACAATACGGGCACATTTACGGTGTGGCTTGTCCGGTCCGTTATTAAGCTCAATCATGGAATATAAAATTCTTCTCTGTACAGGCTTTAAACCATCCCTCACATCCGGCAGAGCCCTTGAAGAAATAACACTCATGGCATAGTCTATATAGTACTGTTCCATGGTTTTCTTCATATCGACTTCATTTACTTTATCGAAAATATTGTCTTCCATTCTTTTCTCCTCTTCTTTCACTATTCAGTGTCTGTTTTATATATCCAAATTCTTCACAAACCTTGCATGTTCCTCAATAAATTCACGTCTCGGCTCTACCTTATCACCCATTAAAGTGTTAAAGGTCACATCAATTTCAGATTCATTGTCATCTTCAATTGCGACACGAAGCAATATTCTGCTTTCCGGATCCATTGTTGTATCCCAAAGCTGTTCAGCATCCATCTCTCCAAGTCCTTTATAACGCTGGATTTTATTATTCTGGTCTCTTCCTACCTCATCCAAAATTTTACTAAGTTCATCATCACTATACGCATACCATACCTTGCGGTTTTTTTCCAGTTTATAAAGAGGCGGCTGTGCCAGATATACATGTCCCTGACGAATCAACTCTGGCATAAACCTATAGAAAAATGTAAGCAGTAAGGTTGCAATATGTGCACCGTCCACATCCGCATCCGTCATAATAATAATTTTGTGATAACGAAGCTTCTCAATATCAAAGTTTTCATGAATGCCGGTACCAAAAGCGGTAATCATTGCTTTAATTTCCTCATTTCCAAGAATACGGTCAATTCTTGCTTTTTCCACATTTAATATCTTACCACGCAGTGGGAGAATTGCCTGTGTTGCACGGGAACGGGCTGTCTTTGCAGAGCCTCCCGCAGAATCTCCCTCTACAATATAAATCTCGCAATTTTCCGGATTCTTATCAGAGCAGTCAGCAAGCTTTCCAGGTAATGCCATCGAAGAATCAAGTGTAGATTTACGGGCAACATCCCTTGCTTTACGTGCCGCTATTCTTGCACGTTGTGCCTGAATTGCTTTATTTACAATAATTTTGGCAATCTTTGGATTTAACTCTAAGAAAATAGTAAGCTGTTCTACTATTACACTCTCAACAGCAGTTCTTGCCTCAGAATTACCAAGCTTAATTTTTGTCTGACTCTCAAACTGTGGGTCTGTTACTTTGATACTGACAATAGCAGCAAGCCCCTCCCTCAAATCTTCACCTGAAAGATTATCTTCATTATCCTTTAATAATTTATTATTTCTTGCATAGTCATTAAATACTTTTGTAATTCCGGAACGGAAACCCGTCAGATGAGTACCCCCTTCCGTTGTTCCTATATTATTAACAAATGTATATACTGATTCATTATAAGAACTGTTATGCTGTAAAGCAATTTCAACCAAAACGCTGTCTCTTTCGCCCTCACAATAAATTACCCTGTCATAAAGCGGATCTTTATGGCGGTTTATATATGTAACAAATTCCTTTATTCCACCTTCATAAAAGAATTCCCGTTCTTTTTCTTTACCATCACGCTTATCACTTAAAACTATTTTTAATCCTTTTGTTAAAAATGCCATTTCCCTTAAACGTGTTCTCAATGTGTCAAAATCAAAATTAATTGTCTCAAATATAGAAGAATCAGGCATAAATGTTACCTTTGTTCCACGCTTTCTTGTATTGCCAAGTTCTTCAAGAGGTTTAATGACTTTACCTCGTTCATAACGCTGGTGATAGATTTTACCTTCCCTGCAAATTTCAACCTCCAGCCAGTCGGATAAAGCATTTACAACTGAAGCCCCTACACCATGCAAACCTCCTGATACCTTGTATCCTCCACCGCCAAATTTACCTCCGGCATGTAGTATTGTAAATACAACATCCACTGCAGGAATCCCTGCTTTTTCCTGAATTCCTGTAGGAATACCACGTCCGTTATCAACAACAGTAACAGAATTATCCTTATTGATGGTGACCTTAATTTCATTACAAAATCCTGCCAATGCTTCATCTACTGAATTATCTACAATCTCATAAACCAAATGGTGTAAACCCTTTTCTGATGTTGTTCCAATATACATACCCGGTCTTTTACGGACTGCTTCCAAACCCTCTAAAATCTGAATCTGATCTGCACCATATTCCTGTCCATCATTTCTGCCCATTTTATTCCTCCTTAAGCTTATCCATTACCTATATTTCAACAATTATATAAATTGATTATTATCTTATTTCTATCATTAATATCCTCCATTCATCAACTCCACTTCCCCATTTACCACTTTATATATCCGGTTAATGATTAATCTGGACTTGATAAAATCATCATATCCCGTACAGGTTACAATTGTCTGTATATCCCTTATACTATCTAAAAGATAATGTTTCCGGTTATTGTCTAACTCACTCATAACATCATCTAACAATAATATCGGTGTATCTTTAATCATTTCCTTTACCAATTCAATCTCTGCAAGCTTTAATGATAATGCTGCTGTACGCTGCTGACCCTGTGAGCCGTATTTTCTCACATCAATATCATTAATAAAAAAACATATGTCATCCCTGTGTGGCCCTGTCTGTGTAGATTGATATTTTAAATCTACTTCTCTTTTACTTTTCATAACATTTTCATAATCTGAAGAAGAAACATTTTTTTCATATCTAATTACAATCTGCTCCTTTTCACCTGTCAAATGCATATGGATATTTTTTACAATATCATTTAAGCGGCTGATAAATCTTTCCCTCTCTTCTATAATGCATTTACCATATTCCACAATATACATATCCCACATATCTAATGTATCAATTAATTTTTTGTCATAATAAATCTGCTTTAATAATGTATTTCTCTGATTAAGTGCCTTATTATAATTAACATAATTATAGTGATATATCTTATTTAGCTGGCATAATTCCAGATTTAAAAAGCGTCTTCTCTCTGAAGGGGCACTTTTAATAATACTCAAATCCTCCGGTGAAAAAAAAATCATATGGGCAATACCAAACAATTCACTACTTTTTTTAATGCTTTGTCCATCTACTGCAACACCCTTTGTCTTATTTTTTCTGAGATGGGTATCAATACGATGACCTACATCATTTTTTGTAAGATGCAGCCTGACATGGGCTTCCTCTTCACCAAATAATATAATATCCTTATCTTTTGTACCTCTGTGTGACTTCGTAGTTCCTGACAAATATACTGCCTCTAAAATATTGGTCTTTCCCTGTGCATTATCACCATACAGAATTGTAATACCCTGGTCAAATTCTATTGATAAATCGTGGTAATTTCTATAATTACTTAATTTTAAGGAATTGATATACATATTAAAATCCTTTTATTTAACTATTTTTACTTTTTCTCCCTCAAATTCTACAATCATACCATCATAAAGTTTTCTGCGGTAACGGCTTTCTATTTCACCATCTACCATAACCAGACCTTCATCAATTACTTCCTTTGCCATTGCACCGGATTCTACCATATTCATGGCTTTTAAAAGCTGGCTCAAATTAATAAACTCATCCTTTTCCCTAAGCTTTAACGTCTCCATATTACTCCTTATATTATATATATTATTAATTATGCAGCAATGCTGACAGGCAGAATAACATAAATATAGCTGCTATCTTCATTTCTAATAAAACAAGGTGATTTTGCATTTACCATATAAATAGTAACTGTCTCATCATCAATTACCCTTAATGCATCCATTAAAAATTTCGGATTAAATCCTATCCTTAAATCCTTTCCTTCTTTCTTAATCTCAAGTTCTTCATTCATAGATCCAAGAGATGAATTAATATTCAGATGAATACTTGATTGTTCAATATTAAGTATAATCGGCTTTCTATCAGATTCCCTGATAAATAAAGTGGATCTGTCAATACTATTTAAAAATTCTGTCTTATTAACATCAATCCGTGTTTCATAATCATTAGAAATCATCTGCTCAATCCTGTAAAATTCTCCCTCTAATAATCTGGATACCACTTTTGTCTGTTCGAATTCAAATAAAATGTGCTTATCTGTCATATATAATCTGATTTCATCATCCACACCACCGGATATAATCTTGCTTATTTCATTTAAAGTCTTACCGGGAACAATAACCTTCATATTGTCGAAGCTTTCCTTTAACTGAACACTACGAATGGAGATTCTGTGTCCATCCAGTGACACAACTTTTAAAATATCATTATTTATCTCAAATAATTCACCGGTCATGATTTTAGTATTTTCCTGATCTGATATACTAAAAATCGTTTGACGGATTACTTCTTTTAAAGAAAACTGGGAAATACTCATATATTTATCCTTTGATATTTCAGGAAGATAGTTAAAATCTTCTCCGGAAGTTCCTGGTAAATTAGATTCCAAACGTTCACACCGTATATGTACCTGATAATTATCATTGGTATCAATAAGAATTTCACTGTCTGGAAGTTTTCTGACAAAATCACTTAGAATTTTGGCATCCAATGCAATTTTACCTGCTTCCATAATATTACCTTCAATAATTGTTTCAATTCCAATTTCAATATTATTTGCAACCAATTTAATTTCACTTAAGCTTGCCTCTATTAAAATGCATTGTAAATTTGTCATTGTACTTTTAGCTGATACTGCTTTAGAAACAATATTAATACCATTCATTAAAGATGATTTTGAACAGCTGATCTTCATTGTGTATAACTCCTTTCAAACTGAAATGTGTGAAATCTGTTTCATACATTTATTATTATTATTCAGTAGTATTAGTAGTAGGGCTTTTGAATTTGTTAAAAAGTATCTTTAAGCCTTTATATATAATAAAAAGATATGTGTAAAACTTTATGATAAAGCAACTTAAAAAGAGTTGTTAAAGTGTGTATATATTA
>JAIDHZ010000345.1 GCA_029052995.1 Lachnospiraceae bacterium
CATATAATATAAGAGTGTAACAAAGGTTACACGTTAATAATGCTCTAGGTTGTACGTCTCTCAATATATGAGAATGACCGAATCCTAGGGCTTTTTTAATTATAGGAGGTACATATGAAAACGGCAATCCTTGTTGACGGAGGCTTCTACCGAAGACGCGCCCAAAAAGTATTTGGTGATATCAGTGCGCAGGACAGAGCCATCGAATTAGCAAATTACTGCAAAAGACACCTAAATTCACATGGCGAGAACAATAACGAATTATATCGTATATTCTATTATGACTGTCCTCCAACGGCCAAACGAATATTTCATCCTTTTCTGCAAAAGCAAGTGGACTTATCCAAATCTGATTTATACGCATGGATGAACCAGTTCCTTGACGAACTTAAAAAGAAACGGAAATTTGCCATACGCTTAGGCAAACTTGCTGAAGAACAGGCACACTATACAATTCGTCCACAAATTGTGAAAAAACTCTGCAATGGGAAACTTGCCTTTTCAGACTTAACAGAGGCTGACTTCTATATCGAAATAGATCAAAAAGGAGTTGATATGAAAATCGGTCTCGATATTGCATCGCTGGCCTATAAACAGCAAGTAGAGCAAATCATTCTCATATCCGGCGATAGTGACTTTGTATCTGCTGCCAAACTCGCCCGGCGTGAGGGAATTGATTTTATTTTAGATCCTTTAGGTGCACCAATAAAACCTGACTTATTTGAACACATAGACGGTTTGCGCACCTGTGACCGCGCATACACCCAAAACAACTCGACAATAACACAGTTACCAAATGAGTAAGCTATATTGAATGAAATCTGAGGACGGAACAGGCAGCCGTCACGCCCTATGGGTCTTAAAAGTGACCTGTTTACAGTTTCTCGATTTCAAATCGGAAAACTACCACACCATGACAATATAATATGCTTAACCGGGAGCCGAAGGGGCGATTACGTCAGCCACCGGACGAAAGAAAGGGGGCTGGTGCTATGGTTACATACAGTGACTTATTCACATTCGTAATTATGCTTTGCGCCGTTATAACTCTTGTTATCAACATCAAACGCAAAAAGTAGCGCCCTTGCTCTGGTAAAGTAAGGCACTACTTTTAGCAGAATCATATTTGCCGGTGGCTGGCCGCATCCAGCTTTCAACTCTCTTGTTAAACATATTATATGTCATAAATGCAGATTTTTCAACCACAATTTGAAAATGCCCCGGTACGCCAATACCGGAGCCTTTCAGATAGATACCATAAAGGATTATGATATGCAATATCTCACAAATTCAGTATATCACAGTCCTTTATAAAATGCACCTATTTTTAAGAAAGGACTGATTTTTTTATGCCAGCATATTATGACGAATCAACCAAAACATGGTACTGTAAATTCTACTATACCGATTACACAGGAGCTAAGAAGCAGAAAAAGAAGCGTGGCTTTAAGCTCCAACGTGAAGCTAAGGAGTGGGAACGTGCCTTTCTTGAACGACTGCAAGGCACCCCAGATATGACATTTCAATCTCTCTATGACCTCTATATTGAGGATATGAGCCATCGGCTAAGGCAAAACAGCATAGACGGTAAAAAGAACGTATTCAAGAACCGCATACTGCCATACTTTAAGGATAAGCCAGTAAATGCCATCACACCAACAGACATCCGGGCATGGCAGAATGAACAGATTGACAAGGGATACTCGGATGCATACCTTGACCGCATCCAAAACATGATGACCACCATCCTAAACTATGCCGTCACCTATTACAATCTACCCTCAAATCCATGTGACAGAGCCGGACATATGGGCAAACGTACACGATCAATGAGCTTTTGGACGATTGAACAATACAATCAATTCATCCAATATATAACAGATATCAGCGCACATACAGCCTTACAGCTACTTTTCTATTCCGGTATGCGCTTCGGTGAGCTTCTAGCCCTCACACTGGCAGATTTTGACTTTAAGGCGAATACTATACAGATTACCAAATCCCTGCAGCACAAGGCAAGTGGTGATATTGTGGGACCTCCAAAAACTGATAATGGTATTCGCACCATTACCATGCCAGACGCCATTATGCAGGAGATTCAAGCCTATACTACGAAGATTTACGGCATTGAACCTGATGGCAGAGTATTCACCTTTACCAAAAGCCTTATTCGTGGAAATATGAGGCGTGGAGCTGAAAAGGCTGAAATCCCTTTTATACGCATTCATGATCTGCGGCATTCACACGTATCGCTATTAATTGATATGGGCTTCTCACCCCATCTGATAGCAGAACGTATAGGCGATACTGTACAGATGGTAAATAGTACTTATGGGCATCTTTACCCTAGCAAGCATAATGAAGTTGCCGAAAGACTAAACCAAATAATAGTACCAAATTAGTACCATAAGTCACAAATTAAGGGCGAACCCACAACGGGAACGCCCTGTTTTACTGTATTTATTAATTACTCAATGATAGTAGCCACACGGCCAGAACCAACTGTTCTACCACCCTCACGGATAGCAAATGTAAGACCCTGCTCCATAGCTACCGGATGAATCAACTCGATTGTCATCTCTACGTTATCACCAGGCATACACATCTCTGTACCACCAGGCAACTCGCAAACACCTGTTACGTCAGTTGTTCTGAAGTAGAACTGAGGACGATAGTTGTTGAAGAAAGGTGTATGACGACCACCCTCGTCCTTAGTTAAAACGTAAACCTGAGCAGTAAACTTCTTATGACATGTAACTGTACCAGGCTTAGCAAGTACCTGACCACGAACGATCTGGTCACGGTTGATACCACGAAGCAATGCACCGATGTTATCACCAGCCTGAGCCTCATCTAACTGCTTACGGAACATCTCGATACCGGTTACAACAGTCTTCTGAACCTCTTCCTTAACACCAAGGATTTCTAACTCTTCGTTAAGATGTAAAGTACCACGCTCTACTCTACCAGTTGCAACAGTACCACGACCAGTAATTGTAAATACGTCCTCTACAGGCATTAAGAATGGCTTATCTGTATCACGCTCAGGATCCGGAATATAATCATCTACTGTAGACATTAATTCCATAATCTTATCTCCCCACTCGCCGTTAGGATCTTCCAAAGCCTTAAGAGCAGAACCCTTGATAATAGGGCAGTCTGTAAATCCATACTCCTCTAACTGCTCTGTTACTTCCATCTCTACTAACTCGATTAACTCCTCGTCATCTACCATATCACATTTATTTAAAAATACAACAATGTAAGGTACACCTACCTGACGAGATAATAAGATATGCTCTTTAGTCTGAGCCATAACACCATCAGTAGCAGCAACTACAAGTACAGCACCATCCATCTGAGCTGCACCGGTAATCATGTTCTTAACGTAGTCAGCATGACCTGGGCAGTCAACGTGAGCGTAATGTCTCTTCTCTGTCTCATACTCAACGTGAGCTGTAGAAATGGTGATACCTCTTTCTCTCTCTTCTGGAGCCTTATCGATATTCTCAAAATCTGTAGCTTCATTACCAGCAACTCTAGCTGCTAATACCTTTGTAATAGCTGCTGTTAAAGTCGTTTTACCATGATCAACGTGTCCAATTGTACCAATGTTACAATGTGGTTTAGTTCTTTCAAACTTAGCTTTTGACATTTTTAAATTCCTCCTTAAACTTTGCCTCTTAGGCTTTTAATCGCTAATACTGATTATATTAGATACCAACAATATTTTCAAGTACTTTATTTTTTATTTTAAAGGAAAGCAATCGACATATATTGCTTTCCTATATTCTTTGTATTAGTTGCCCTTCTTGGCAGCAATAACCTTCTCCTGAATATTCTTTGGAGCCGGATCATACTTCTCGAAGAACATAGAGTAGTTACCACGACCCTGTGTAGATGATCGAAGCTCTGTTGAGTATCCGAACATTTCTGCAAGCGGTACCAATGCGCGTACAATCTTACCGCCTCCAATGTCATCCATACTCTGAATCTGTCCACGCTTCGCATTCAGGCTTCCAATTACATCACCCATATATTCTTCAGGCATTGTAACCTCAACCTTCATGATTGGCTCAAGCAGAATCGCACCACCCTTTGCCATTGCATCCTTAAATGCCATGGAACCTGCAATGTGGAATGCCATTTCACTTGAATCGACTTCATGGTAAGAACCATCATATACGGTCGCATGAACACCGACAACTGGAAATCCAGCAAGGATTCCAGCCTTGGTAGCCTCTTCAATACCCTCGCCAATCGCAGGAATATATTCCTTAGGAATAGCACCACCAACTACAGTGGAATCAAACTTGAACAGTTCTTCGCCATTGGCATCCATAGGCTCAAATTTAACTTTACAGTGACCATACTGACCACGACCACCTGACTGCTTTGCATATTTGCTCTCTACATCGACAGTCTTAGTAAAGGATTCCTTATATGCAACCTGAGGCGCACCAACGTTTGCTTCAACCTTAAACTCACGAAGAAGACGGTCAACTATAATCTCCAAGTGAAGCTCGCCCATACCGGCAATGATAGTCTGACCTGTCTCCTGATCGGTATGTGCCTTAAATGTAGGATCTTCTTCAGCAAGCTTTGCCAAAGCCTCACCTAATTTACCCTGTCCAGCCTTTGTTTTCGGCTCAATTGCAAGCTCGATAACCGGTTCTGGGAATTCCATGGACTCAAGGATAACCGGATGTTGCTCGTCACAGATTGTATCACCTGTTGTTGTTACCTTAAATCCAACAGCTGCTGCAATATCACCTGAGTATACCTTGTCTAACTCTTCTCTCTTATTTGCATGCATCTGTAAAATACGTCCTACACGCTCTTTCTTGTCCTTTGTTGCATTTAAAACATAAGAACCGGAATTAATCGTACCGGAGTAAACTCTGAAGAATGCAAGCTTACCAACAAATGGGTCAGCCATAATTTTAAATGCTAATGCTGAGAAAGGCTCCTCGTCAGATGAATGCCGCTCAACCTCATTACCGTCCATATCAACACCCTTGATAGCAGGAATGTCAGTCGGAGCAGGCATGAACTCAAGTACGGAATCCAATAATTTCTGAACACCCTTATTCTTATAAGCTGAACCACAACACACAGGAACAGCTGTACATTCGCAGGTTCCCTTACGCAGTGCTGCCTTCAATCCATCGACAGACGGCTCCTCACCCTCTAAATACTCCATCATTAAATCGTCATCTAGTTCACAAATTTTCTCGACTAACTCTGTATGATAAAGCTCGGCATCATCCTTCATGTCGTCAGGGATATCAACAATAGAAATATCGTCGCCCTTATCGTCATTATAAATGTATGCCTTCATCTCAAACAAATCAATGATTCCCTTGAAATCATCTTCCTTGCCAATCGGTAACTGTGTTACGATTGCATTTTTACCCAAACGGTCTCTAATCTGGTCAACTGCACCATAGAAATCTGCACCTAAAATGTCCATCTTATTGATGAAAGCCATTCTGGGAACGTTATATGTGTCTGCCTGACGCCATACATTTTCTGACTGAGGCTCAACACCACCCTTAGCACAGAATACACCAACAGCACCGTCAAGCACACGCAGTGAACGCTCTACTTCTACCGTAAAGTCAACGTGTCCCGGAGTATCAATAATATTGATACGATGCTCTAATGCACCAGCTTTAGGCTTGCAGCTTTCCTGTAACGTCCAGTGACAAGTAGTAGCTGCAGAAGTAATTGTGATACCCCTTTCCTGCTCCTGCTCCATCCAGTCCATAGTAGCAGTACCCTCATGAGTATCACCAATCTTATAATTAACACCGGTATAATATAAGATACGCTCTGTAAGCGTTGTCTTACCAGCATCAATATGCGCCATAATACCGATATTTCTGGTTCTCTCTAATGGATATTCTCTTCCAGCCAAGATTTTTTCCTCCTTATTTTTGTATACTCCTTATTACAAAGAAGTTCTGTTCGCTAAGCTCTGCCCGCGCTTTCAGCTCGGTCTCGCCACTCTCATAGAATGGCTTCGCACTAAGTTTAACCTTTGCATACACCCGGTTTCACTAAGTTGCTTTAAGCCTAGAATCTGTAATGTGCAAATGCCTTGTTTGCCTCTGCCATCTTGTGCATATCTTCTTTCTTCTTTACAGCAGCACCAGTATTGTTAGCAGCATCAAGCAATTCCTTTGCCAGTCTCTCTTCCATGGTCTTCTCACTTCTATTACGTGAATATGTTGTCAACCAACGAAGAGCTAATGCTTGTCTTCTATCAGGTCTTACATCTATCGGAACCTGATAAGTAGCACCACCGATACGTCTTGCCTTTACTTCCAAAACCGGCATAATATTGTTCATAGCCTCTTCAAAAACCTCTAAAGCAGGCTTGCCGGTCTCATTTGCAACACGCTCAAATGCACCATATACGATTTTTTGGGCAACGCCCTTCTTACCATCTAACATAATGTTATTGATAAGCTTAGTAACCACTTTACTATTATAAATTGGATCCGCTAATACGTCTCTTTTCTGAATATGTCCTTTACGTGGCACGGTACTTCCCTCCTATTATTATTCTAATCTGGTAATATTATACATAACTTTATATAAAATTTCCCAGACATGGGAGATTCCTCCCATTACTAAACCGATATTTAACCGGTTTAAAGGTACTCACATTCCGCTCTGGAAACATGTTCGTGCAGGTTTTGCATAGCTTTCTATTATTAATGAAAAACATTGCCATTACCAGCACTATTAAATTTTGACTTACTGTTTTACTTACCGATACAACATCCACTCCACTAAATTCGGTCTGTGCTTTGCTTACCCTCATTAAGTGTTGGGATGAACTTTCGCACTAACCTCAAGCTTTGCTTTCGCTAAGTGCTCAGTGTTTATTTAGCATCCTTTGGTCTCTTAGCACCATACTTAGAACGAGCCTGACGTCTTTTAGCAACGCCTGCTGTATCTAAAGTACCACGGATGATGTGATATCTTGTACCTGGTAAGTCCTTTACTCTACCACCACGGATCAGAACAACACTATGCTCCTGAAGGTTGTGACCTTCACCCGGAATATAGCTGGTAACCTCGATACCGTTAGATAAACGTACTCTGGCAATCTTTCTAAGAGCTGAATTCGGCTTCTTAGGAGTAGCTGTCTTAACTGCAGTACATACACCACGTTTCTGTGGAGCTGCTGTATCGATTGGCTTTTTCTTTAAAGAATTAAAACCCTTTTGAAGAGCAGGTGCAGTAGACTTCTTCTCAACAGTCTGTCTTCCCTTACGAACTAACTGGTTAAATGTTGGCATGTTTTTCACCTCCTGTTTTTATATTTCACTGCGCACATTTACGCCGCCAAGGCGCACAAATATATAAAATCCACGCATACTCGAACATTATAGCCAAGGAATCCCCTACTGTCAAGGACTTTTTGCTTTTTAAAATGTTTAAAATTCCTCTGCTCCTATCTTGATATATTCACTAATTCCTTCTCAATGCTTCAATCGGGCTCAACTTCGCCGCCTTTCTCGCCGGATATATTCCAAAAAACAATCCAACGGAAGAGGAAAACAGGGATGCCAATAAAATTGTACCTAGCTTAAGTGCCGGGGTAAAATGCATAGTAGGAACCATCATTCCGATAACTCCGGCTATCAGCCATGCACCAAGCACACCAAATAGAATTCCAATCAGTCCGCCTAACAATGTAATAAATGCGGATTCTGCCAGAAACTGAATGGTAATAGAACCCGTCTTTGCGCCAAGAGCCTTGCGGATACCAATCTCCCTTGTACGCTCCGTAACAGATACCAGCATGATATTCATAACCCCGATTCCTCCAACCAGCAAAGAAATTGATGCCACAAATGCTACAAATACTGTTATCAGCTTTATCACGGAATTGACCATTTCCATCGTATCATCAAAGCTCTCAAACATATATACACCATCCCCCTTGCAGTGATGGCTTCTCTCCAAATAGTCAATCACCTCATCACAAAGCTGCTTGGCGTCTGCATCATCCTCCTTCTTAATAAAAAAATTAGTGATATTGTTAGACATATCAAATCCTAGCTGCTGTGTAAACACTTTTACAGGCATAATAACCTGAATGGAAGGATCGGCATACGCAGACATAATTGTATTCTCATCTTCTGACTCTGTCACACCGACAATCGTCACAGTGAGTTCCATAGCTCCACTCATAGTAAGGTCCATATCCATGCCCACCACATTAGTGGAACCGAACAGTCTCATGGCATCATTTTCACTAATAATACAGACAGGCTTTCCCTCTTCTGACTCCTGTTCTGTATACGCCCTTCCTTTCACATATGTATTATCCATAAAAGCAAAACCGTCAGCTTCCATTGTTATAATACTTACTTTAAATTCATCCTTTTTTGTCTTCATCGTACCTTCCCAGTAGTCCTGGGTTGTAAGTGCCTTTACACCTTCCATTTCCCTGATATAAGAAAGTTCATCCTCTGTAATATAGTACTTCTCCTCCCAATTTGTCAGATAGACATAAATCTGACCTTTTCCCAGCTCTCCAAGCTCAGAAGAAATCATCTCTGTAGCACCATTTCCAACTGAGATGATTAAAATGACAGAAGAAATACCGATAATGATACCAAGCATTGTCAGGAAGGTTCTCACCTTATTGGCCCATATATTTTTCATGGCCATTTTGACATATTCACCGAGCTGTGACATACGTACCCTCCTCTACATTCCCGTTGGCATTGCCATAGGAGCAACGTACTCATCACCGGGCTTCATATCCTTAGTTACCGATGTAATTACTTTGTCCCCTTCCTCTATGCCTTCTTTAATCTCGTAATATTCATCTGAAAAAATGCCGATGGTAACATCCTTCCGTTCTATAAGATTTTCCTTATTTACCACATAGACATAATCTCCGTCTATATCCGTATTTAAAGCCTCATAGGGCACTACCAGCGTCTGTTTGGATTCCCCTGCAAAAATGTAAACCTTCGCAGATACACCGATATAAACGTTATCATCCGGATCGTCTAATACAATTCTTCCTCTTATGCCGGTTGCACCGGAGTTTTCCGAACCAAGCTGTGCGCCTGCTGATGCCACTCGGCTCACAAAATCCACGGTCCCCTTATATTCATGACCGGAAATGACAATTCTGGCTTTCTGCCCCTGTGCAATGGAGCCCAAATCGTCCTTTGAAATGCTAAACTCAACACCAATACTCTTCCCGTTAATCACCGTTAATAAAGTCTGTGTCTCATTAGCAAAGGCACCCTCCACAATTTCAACGGACTCAACAATCCCGCCTGCCTCCGCAGTAATTCCGGCCTCTGCCGCATCATATGACTCCTGTGCCGCATTTATATTCATATCTGAAAGCTGGTTTGCAGCACTAATTTGTGCCTTTGTGCTCTCTGACACCGTCACATCTTCATTGGCAGCCACAATGGATTCCTGCTCTGCCAACTGCTGCTGCTTACTTGCAAGACTTTCGTTTTTCTTTTGTAAATCTGATGTAAGTTTTTTATATGCTTTTTTCTCTTTATCGCTTAATCCTGCCGGGGTGTCTTTTTCCTGTAACTCGGCACTCTCCGTTTCCCCTTCTGTTTCCTTTTCTTCCCCTTCGTTATCTGCCGGCTTTTCAGGGGCTACAGCATTCATTTTTTCCTCATAGACCTCTATTTTATCCGTAATTTCTTCAATCTCTTTTTTTAGTTTCTTAATATCATCTTTTAAGCTCTTTATTTTTTTATTTGCTTCACTGACCTTACCTGCTGCTTTGTTTGCCTGCTCATAGCTTTCATTTCCAGCTGCCCTTTCGGACTGCGCCTGAATTTTGACTTTTGCAAGGTCGTCTCCCAAATCCGTGGCATCATAAGTAAGAAGCACATCTCCCTTTTGCACGGTCTGCCCTACTTCAACCCGAACCTGCTCCACTTTTGCACTGACCGGTGATGTATATGCCTTTTTATCTATACCAATAACATCACCGGAAGATATTATCTCCTGTTCTATATCCTGACGCTTCACTTTGAAAATACCATCTTCACCCGCCGCAGCTATCTGGTTTTGCATTTCGTTAACACCTTTAGTAAAATTCATAATTGTTGTTCCGATGATATAAATCATCCCGACTGAAACAATAATTATTGATATAATCAGCGCAGGTTTTTTCTTCTTTTTCTTTACCGTTTTTTCTAACATTTGATCATTCAGGGTATTTTCTGTTTCTAACGTCTCATTTTCCTTTTGGTTCATTTCTTTTTTCTCCTTTTTATTTTGGGGTACAGTAAATCAGATAAATATTACCATAATTCATCCGGCGGCTGCCATTATGGTAAGATACCTGATAAATTTACTACATTGCAGGTTTAATGCCCGTATCTTGCTACAGAATTATTTACTATGTTAACAGCACACCTGACACCTGTGAAAGGCTGCTGTTCTTTTCTTCTTCATCAGTTCTTTTCACTGTATCGGATTCTATTTTTCCATCCATAATCCTGACCACCCTCTTTGCATTTGCTGCAATTGTATCATCATGGGTAATCAGTACAATGGTATTGCCCTTGTCATTTAACCCGTCTAAAATCTGCATTATATCTTCTGTAGATTTTGAATCCAGATTACCTGTCGGTTCATCTGCCAAAATCAATGGCGGCGCTGCTGCGATAGCTCTTGCAATGGCGACACGCTGCTGCTGTCCGCCAGACATCTCTGCAGGCTTATGCTTGATACGTTCTTTCAACCCCACTTTTTCTAATGCCTCTACAGCAAGCTTTCTCCTCTTTACCTTGTCCACATGCCGATAAATCAACGGGAGTTCCACATTTTCCAATGCAGTTAAATTCTGAATCAGATTAAAGCCCTGAAAAATAAATCCTATTTCATTATTTCGGACATCAGAAAGCTCATTATCAGAAAGGCAGGAAACATCTCTTCCATTTAATATGTAAGTACCTTCCGTTGGAACATCCAGACACCCCAACATATTCATAAGAGTAGACTTTCCAGAACCGGAATGACCAATAATAGCCACAAATTCACCCTCTCGAACCGTAAGGCTTACACCGTCTAAGGCACGCACCTCGTTTTCTCCGGGGTTATAAATCTTGTATAAATCTTTTACCTTAATTAACTCATCCATATATGGTTTTCACTCCTCCTCTTGGAATTGATATCTTTGGTGCTCCAATGACTTGCCAAGTATTACCAGACCGGATTCCCACCGTTTATATATTTGGCACCGAACCCGCGCACACCTCCCGTATCTACTTTATATTGTGGCAAAAGCCGAAAAGGTTCACAAATTTTCTATGAAATCATAATCTAGCAACATCTTTCTGTTTATTGTATCGTTGTAATAATACAACAATGCTTTTTTATATGCAAGGAAAAATTTCTTAAATTTTTCTTAACTATTCTCTAATATCCTTTTTTGCAAATCCGGGTCAAATACCCCCTTCCGTATCATCTCAATCTCATATCTGTATGGCGGGTAGGACTTCTTCGTATTTTCCGGATCCTTTACATAGGGCGTTTCCAAGATTTTCGGGACATCCATAAAATCTTTATGGTTAATGATATAAGACAGTGCATCAAAACCAATTTTCCCAAATCCGATATTTTCATGCCTGTCCTTTCCTACCCCCGGCTCATTTTTGCTGTCATTAATATGGAATACTGCTATCTGTTCTTTTCCAATCACTCTGTCAAAACAGTGGATTACCTCGTCAAAATCATGAATAATATCATAGCCTGCATCGCTGACATGGCAGGTGTCAAAGCAGACACGCAGCTTGTCATTATAGACAACTCCATCATAAATCATAGCAAGCTCCTCAAAACTTCTTCCAATCTCACTGCCCTTACCTGCCATAGTTTCAAGCGCAATACATACCTCTGTATCCTTTGTCAGTACAGAATTAATCCCCTTTACAATCTGGGCAACACCCTTTTCCACGCCTTCTCCTACATGGGAGCCGGGGTGCAGCACCATTATTTTAGAACCCATTGCTTTTGTCCGCTCCAATTCCTTTTCCAAAAACTCCACCGCAATTTCAAAGGTTTCCGTCTTTACTGTATTGGCAAGATTTATGATATAAGGAGCATGTACCACAAATTCCTCAATTCCATTCTCCCTCATCAAATCCCATGCCTCCGATATGTGAAGTTCACTGATTTTCTTCCGCTTTGTATTCTGGGGTGCGCCGGTATAAAGCATAAAGGTATTAGCCTTATAGCTTAATGCCTCCTTTACGGAGCCTAACATCATTTCCTTTCCACTCATTCCAACGTGACTTCCTATTTTTAACATAGCTGCCTCCTGTATTTTTTATTATTTATATGTCACCAATTTTCAAAGAAAATTGATGACCTGCTTGCGCATCAGCGCAATTCATTATATCATAAACTTTGCTTATTCAATAAAGCACACAAATTCACCCTTGCAAGCAAGTGAATTTGTGTACATTATATCACAAGCATAGCTTGTTCAAAAACAGGCGTGCAAATCTTTTCAGAGAATTGCACGCCATCTATTACTCTTCCATAAGAAGCTCCACCGGACAATGGTCAGAGCCCATTACATCCGTCAATATACCTGCATCAGTAAGCTTATCTGTCAAACTCTCCGATACAAGAAAATAATCAATACGCCATCCGGCATTCTTCTCTCTCGCCTTAAAGCGGTAAGACCACCAGGAATACACACCCTCTTTATCCGGATAAAAATGACGGTAAGTATCCACAAATCCATTCTCTAACAGAACAGAAAATTTCTCCCTCTCCTCATCAGTAAATCCTGCATTTTTCCGATTGGTTTTCGGATTTTTCAGGTCAATCTCTTTATGTGCCACATTCATATCACCACAGACAATTACCGGCTTACTCTCCTCTAATCCTTTTAAATACGCAAGAAATGCATCCTCCCATTCCATTCGGTAGGAAAGCCTTGCCAGCTCGTTTTGTGAATTTGGGGTGTAAACCGTAACCATATAGAAATTCTCAAATTCCAAAGTTATGACACGCCCCTCCTTATCATGCTCCTCTATTCCCATTCCCTTTGTCACGGAAACCGGTTCCTTTTTGGTAAAGACAGCGGTACCCGAATAGCCCTTTTTCTCCGCATAATTCCAATACTGATGATAGCCCGGCAAATCCAGCTCAAGCTGCCCCTCCTGCATTTTTGATTCCTGAATACAGAAAATATCTGCATCCGCCTCTTTAAAAAAATCCATAAATCCTTTGCCCACACAGGCACGTATTCCATTTACATTCCACGAAATTAACTTCATATTATTTCTCCTCTGACACAATCTCTACTGTCGCAGAAGTCCCCAGTCTGTCTGCTCCTGCCTGAATCATTGCCCTTGCTGTTGTCAAGTCACGAATCCCACCGGATGCCTTTACCCGCACACGCTTACAGGTTTTACCTGTTTCTCTTTCTATAGCCATAGTTTTTGCATCCACGGTTTTTCTCATTAACGCCACATCCTCCACTGTGGCACCACCGGTACTAAACCCGGTTGACGTTTTAACAAAATCTGCTCCCGCCTCACATGCCAGTTCACAGGCTTTAATTTTTTCTTCCTCTGTCAAAAGGCAGGCTTCTATAATGACCTTTAAAATTACTTCCCTGCCCATGGTATTATGGACACATACATCCTGTACTTCTTCAATATCCTTTTTTACGGTATCCCAGTCTCCTTCCTTTACCGCTCCCACATTTATTACCATATCAACCTCAGTGGCACCATCTTCAATGGCAGTCAGTGCCTCTAACTTTTTTGCCATGCTGCTCATAGCACCCAGTGGAAATCCCACAACTGTACAAACCTCCACATCCGAATCTGCCAGCAGGCACGACACCTGTTTCGTCCTGACACTGTTGACACAAACAGAGGCAAAATGATACTGCATTGCCTCCATGCAAATCCGTTCCACATCCCCTTCAGTTGCATCTGCTTTTAATATGGTATGGTCAAAATATTTATTAAACTCCATGTCTTAATTCTCCCTTTTATTCTTAATAAGAGCAAGTATAACCCTCGCAGCATTCGCCAAATGATGCTTCAAAGCGTTCGGCTCATTGCTCGCAGAAATTAATTGCATGCTTAAACTGTTTATTTTATATTATGTGAGTCCAAGAGCTTCTTTTGCCAGTTTGTCAGCCATCTCATTATAAGTATCCCCGGTATGGGCTGCCACCTTGCAAAATCTAATCTCAATCTCCTGCCGCTTTGCTTCCACAAACTTCTGATACTCTTTTGTTCCTGCCTTGTTCGCTTTCCAAATTCCCTCTGCCCATTTTTCTATACCCTCGTAATCATAATAAATCGTAATTTTCTCATAGCCGTGCTCCACTGCCCAGGAAATTGCCTGCTCACTGCCTAATATCTCTCCAGCGACATTTCGCATACTAACATAATCCTGCCTGTTATCACTTCCATTTAGTGTAACCACTTCCTGCTCAAATACCAGTACACATCCATAAGCATATCTTCTCTGGCTATGGTCATAGCTTCCGTCAACATATGCAATTAAATGCCTCCCCGTACTGACAGCCTGATTTTGATTTCCTTCCTCTGAAACCTTTGGATAATTCCCTTTTTCATACCCTGCCTTGTCATTGTCCGGATGATTTCCTACATCCGTACTATGGCTTGCAAGAAACTCCTCTGCCTCTGCAATTGCATTAAACCCCTTATAAACTGCTCCCGGGAAATGTTCCACCTGTGCCCTGCAATCCTCCCATGTCAGGTAAATCCCGGGCATTTTTCCTTTAACTACCACATAATATTTCTTCGCCATATATCTCTCCTATACAGTACAATTTTAAACTCCTTGTTTTTGTGTCAAACTGACGCTAACTTTCAGTGCTTTGCCCTGACTGCCTCCCACTCGTGAAACCTTTGTTCATACTGTTCATTTAACCATTCTATCATGGCAGTTTTACCTTCCTCGTCAAATGGGAACTCTGCCCTTGTCTTTTGTTCTTCCGGAGTCTTTTCAAAACAAAAGGGTTCAGGCCAGATAATAATTTCAAATACTGCCTCACCCTTTTGATCTGCTGGTTTCAATGCCACATCCTCCATGGGATTTCTCGCAATCCGAAACCGCATCCCCAAATGGCTGCCCAGATAGGGCTGCGCATGCTCATACCACGAAATGCCGTAGGAATCCTTATTCTCTATCCTCACAATCTTTCTCTCCATATCCAGTCCCTTTCCAATCTTTTAAGCCCCGCTTTTGTTACTCTTTATACCCTGACTATCCTGTAAACAGTTACATATCTGTACTTTATTGCACCCATGCAGGAAGCTCTATAACCACAGTTAAGCTCATCACTCTAAATTAATATGATAAAGTTCCAGCTCCTGCTTCACCCGGGGACCCAGTTCCGGATTTAATTTAAGAATTTCCCCTATATCCTTTAAACCATTCATCCTTAATTGTTGATTATACGTAATCTGTTCTCTCAGTTTTTGCCTGCGCACATTCAGTGAATGCTTCACCTCCACCATTTCACGATTATCCATTAACGCCAGAGATTGTTTAGCCCAAATATCCGGATCCTTTACCCCATAGGAAAATAACAGCTTTGAAAGTGCAGCCTCACTTTCCCTCAGATCACCTGCCCTGCGCTGATACTTACGCACCTCATCAACCATAATCAAATACTGGTCATAGAGATACTCCAATTCCCGCAAACTCTTTATATTATATTTCCCATATAAATATTCGAGTGTTGATGTATTGTTAATATATTTTATTTTAACCTTATTCATCAGATTAATAGCCCGGTTTTCTTTGGTCTCGCTTAGCTTATACTCATAGGAAAGCCTTTTATAGGACACAATTACCAGTGCGGCAAATGCCACAACAACCAATAAAATTAAAAGAATTGGGAAAATCAGATTATATCCTGATAACATACTGGCAATCGCAAGAGTCACTACAGCAAGTACAGCCACCACACCAAATCCAATCACAAAGGTTCTAAGCCTTGCCTGTCTGCCTTCAATAGAATTCTGCATGTATTCTAACGAATTTTTCTCTGCCTCAAGATGCTTCATGTCCCGTTTAATCTTTAGGTCCATATCCTCTAACTCTTTAAGGCGCCCCATAATCTGTGACAAATCCTTTTCCATGCCCTGAATCATCCGGAAATTCTCATCACTGATTCTATCATCTGAATGCAAAAATGTGGACGTCTCATTCTCTAAAAGAGCGATTTTTTTAGCAATTTCCGCAATCTCCCTTCGGGCATCTGCCGGCAATTCCTCAATCGTCTGAATATCCGTAAAATAAGAGGTGACCATATCATACTCCACCTTTAAATCCTCCATCTGATAAGTGGCGTCCACAATCTGATCACACTTAAAAACAACATCATCTTCAGACCGCCCTTCCTCTTCCTTCTCCCGACCCGTCAAAAAATTATCTATGCTCTCATATTCAAATGTCTCCTCGGTAATCTCTGCTTTTGTAAAAATATCCTTTACCACATTCAACAATCCCATATTGCTGCTCCTTCTTTATCTACACTGTCTGCTCTCTGAATTCTGCCTTTAACTGTTCAAGCACATTGTCAATCCTCTTATTAAAATCAGTCAGATTATTTTTCTGGTAATGGAAAATCGCCTTCTCCATTCTGTGATAAGCCGGCGACCCCAGCACATCTGACTCAGCATCTTCAATCGCAGTATACAACTGGTCAAACATTTCTGTCACACCATAAAATTTTGCCAGAACCTCCACGTCCTCTCGGGGTTTCAGCATTGCCATTAACAGCAGATATTCATAAATGGAGCGTTTATCACCAGTCAGCTCATAAGCTTTCAAATAAGAATTAAGTGCCTGGTCAATTTCAAAATTATGCGCCAGTGCTACTGCCCTGTTATGATAAATGGAAGCAAGCAATTTTTCATTATTTAAATCCGGATTCTGGTCTAAAATTTCTTCATAAATAGAAGCCGCCTTTAAATACTTCCGATATCTTAAAAATCCATCCGCCTGCATCTTACGAAACTGCGGTGCACTCAATACTTTCATCCGTTCCATCCGTAATATAAATTCCCTAATCTCGGGAATCGTATAGTACTCCTTAAAAGTAAGTATTGCTGCCAAAAGATCCGTTAAATCATTAGGCTCCTTCTGCTTTTTCTCCTGCAATAGCTTTGCAAGCTCCGGAAGACCAAGTTCCATCTCAATCCATTGAAATAATTTTGTTGAAATGTATTCCTCTGAGATAAGTGCAATATTGTTATAAATATAATAACAAAGCTCCTCATAAGAAAATACCTCAATCTTTGTATTTGGAAAAATATATGAAATTGTTGCAGGTTCAGTCTCACATAGTATTACGCGTCCCATACAATCTCCTTACGATAGATTTTATTAGTGGTCGGATAAATCTTTCCAAATCCCAAATCCTTAATCACAATTGCTCCCGTCTTCTCTCCGGAAAGCTCGACCTCCAACGACAATTTTGTTGTTTTTGGCGGACGTTTCGGCAATCCGTGTATTTCTATAATTTCTTTCTGAGTCTCCTTTGTCACCTTATCGCGGTACACCATTTCAATCCGGTTGGTATCATCTAAAAACAATGTAACCTTTCCCTTCATGTTATACCACTCTTTACCGCCTATGGCAATTGGATAAAATTTCTTCCTTCCTTCTGTATCTCCTATATACAGACCAATATCAAAAGGGATACTTCCTTCTGTGTAGAGAACACAATCTCTGTCTGCCTCATAGGCGCCAAATCTGGCATAGTAGCAGGCACCTTTTGTATATATATTCTGACCCATAAACACTCTACGTCCTTCACAAAGTATTTTCGCAGACTCCTCAATCCACTTATCATTAAATCCCGGACCTGTTAAATATACTGTAGATATGTAGGTTTCCCGCATCTTAACTTTTGCAATCTCTGCTAAACGATGGTCTAAGGCTTCTATATCCTGAAACAACATGGTATATGGTAAATCGTTTTTCATATCCTGACGTAAAAGATAATAAAGCTTTGTATTCCCCTGAAATTTTTTGTCAATACGGTAATACTCCATTCCTTCAGCGCCGTACTCAAACATGGCCACACTATTATTACGAAGCCGTTCATCCTGATGCATAACATACTGAAAAAAAGCATTTTCGTGGCTCATGATATAAAATGTTTCATCCGATAATCCCAATTGCGTTTTAAGCTGGTTTAAAACCTTATACACTTTGGCATTATATTGTTCTAATGCCACCGTCAGCCTGTTGAGAATGTACTCTTCTGAACGTTCTAAAAAGGCTTCTATATGCAACTTCAACAAGGTCAGCAACAGCTCCTCATAACTATAATCGATTCCGCCTGCCTTAATATGTTCATCCAAATCTATATTTCCCACCACATCCTCTACCATAACACCCTTTGTCTGAAAACGAACCTGGCTTACCTGATTGCCTACATACCACTTATTTTCCTCTTCCAAAAAAAACATTACATTGGGAAACTGATAGGTCTCTGTATTATTCTGTTGACAAACGGACTCCGGTTCCTGCTTATCCTCTCTGTAGTAGCTAATCTGAATATTCTTTCTGCACAGGTCAAGTCCCAAATAGATTTGCTTCATCTTAATTCCCTCTTTACTGTTTACTCTATCAGTTCCAAATTCTCTTCCACTACTGCAGAAAGCTTTAGATAACGGTCAATCTTATCAATCATAATCTGATTTTCTCCAATCTCCTGATTTAGTAGCATGGAATTTAACATTTCAAACCGGTTCTCATAGTCTTCTGTCTCTCCCTTTGCCTTCATGCCCTCACTCTCATACACACATGTATGGCTGGCATATTCTTCCGGTATTTCGTAAAGAAGATTCTCCCCATGGAACAGCACAAACTCCTTCATATAGTAGCCCGGTAAAACCTCTATCATTCTTGCGGTTTTGTTACACTCCGGCTTATCCACACCGGACTGAATTGCATATTTAAACGAAATCTGCCTGCCTGCTTTATCCCTTGTTACCATATAGGTCATCATAAACAAATCCTTTGGAAGCTTAACATATTTCTTAAAGCTTCTGAAAAACGGCAGCATGATACCACGCCCTATAAAATTTTCGGTCTTTGCCTTAACCCATAAAATCTCAACCTGCTCTAATCTCACCTTACGGCTAAAATACAACAGCATTGCAGCATAAAGCATGTCATCCGCCAAGTCCTCCGTTAGTATTTGCCTGTATAATGTCTCAAAAAATGATGCCGGAATCTCTTTTTCTTCCACCAGATAAGCAAATGAAGCACGCTTGAAAAATGCTTTCATTACCATTCCTCTGCGTTTTTTCTCCGAATAAGCGGCAAAGACTTTATAAACCTCCTCATTCCACTGCTCTGTATAAAGTGTTTCACAAATTATATTTTCTTCCAAAGCTTCAAGCCGTGTTAGCTTATTTGCAGCACGTTTCCAAAGCTTTAGCATATCCTTTACACCACTTTGGTAATAATCCACCAGATATGCTAAAATCTCCAGTGTCTCCTGTCCTTTTTTGTAAATATATACCGCAACAGAAATCAGACATTCCTTTTCCTTATACTCATCATATTCCTTTAGAACTTCCACTAATCTTATTAAATGTTCTACTGAGACGCCCTGATAACCAAACCGTTCAATTGCCATAAATGCTTTATCATAAAAGTTACATTCCAATAAATAATTAATAAATTCCACTGATTGCTTAGGCAAAACATATGCCAAATCTACCCGTTCCAAATAACTTTTTAAAATATCCACATCACGATGCTCATGGTAATACCTTACAATTGCATAAATAGCCTGTTGCTTCGTCCCTGTACTAATCTCCGGAAATGCCAAAAGATCCCTTGCTATATTAACCTCCCTTGCAGACGTGGCTTCAAATGCTTTCATTGCATCATATTGATACAAGGCATATCTAAAATCATCTGCACCATGCTGCCCCAAAAGGTCAATATACCCAGACTCGTCCACCAGTTTTTGCAGTTTGTATGGAATGGTACTGATAAATCTGTTTTTATCCCTGTCCAACAGAGAAATAACCGCAGATTCCATAATCATGTCCACATAAGCCACATGATTGACAACCGGATATATTGTTTCTTTTTCCAGCTCATTATGAGACACAATTACTGCTATAATATTATCATTTGCCACAGTAAGTTTTCTCTTAAAAATTACATTAGTGAGGCTTCCGGCAAAACTTGGCCTGACCGCCTGCGGTCTTAAGAACTCACTGTACAAAACACTTAAATCATCACTCATGGCACCCTTTATAATCTGATCCTCCATAAAGGCTTCCATGTTTGGCAGATATTCTTCGTACTGCCCCAGATACTGCCGCTTATTTGTAATAACGTTGGCATATAAATACGCATACTCTGCGTCCGTTAACGAACTCTTATAATTAAAGTACCGAAGTACAGAATCCGGAATCAATTCATAAATATGCTTATCCATGCTGCGGAGAAAATTTTCCTGAATCCCCACAATCTTAAAACCACAACGGATTCCCTCCAAATAAAAACCATGATACCGATATTCCAGCCTGCCGCCTTTAATCAGCATTGCACACATAATTCGAATAATCTCCGGTTGTTTCGTATTGTCATAAATGATACTAAGCAGCTTAAACACCTTCGGCGAAAATTCTTTTTCCCTTGCCGCAAGCTGTAAAAATCCTTCTACTGCTTCCTTGCTTAAATATTCATTTTTTAAGCCAAAACGCACTGCCACAATTTCGGTTTCAGAAAGCTTCCTCAACAATAACGGATCTTCATTGAGCAAATCACAAAGCTCCAAAGCAAGCACAGGTGAATGCATACCACCCATAACCAGTTTCCTAATTTGAGAATACATCCACTGTTTATCCCTCTGATATTGTTCATCCAAATAAATCAACAGCCAGAAGTAAAATAATTTGTCCTTTTGTGTTACTAATGATTTCTCAATTTCTTTACAGGCAGCAACAATCTGCTCTCTCTCTTTAGACAATAACGCCTTTAAATACAGATAGTAGCAATGTTCCTTTTCTCCCCTCATTGCTTTATCCATATCTGCTTCCATTCTGCGAATCTCTTCCCGTACTATATCCTCTTTCCCCACAAGGATATTCATATGCAAAAGACCTAATTTGTACACGCCTGCATCCGGTTCAAAGTAAATCAACTGATTGAGCGAATCTCTTATTTTATCAGCAAAGTCCTGCAAAGAAAGCTTCCCCATTCTATAATTCAAATAGTTGTGTATAAGTGCTGCCATCTCCTTTTTCTTCAGCCTTCTGTCATGATTCTTATGCACTAATACTCTGGGTTCTTCTTCAGGCTTTTTAATTGAAATATCCACCACTATTTTCTGATATGTATTTTCTAATATAATATGTCCTGTTACAGACTCATTTTCATTTAAGAATTCCGGATCAATGCTATAATCTAATTTTCCAACATCACCTTCAAAATCAGTACTACATATAACGGTCTGATGCACGCTGATAAATTTGGCATCACTCCTTACTGCCATACAGCAATATCCCCATGTGTTCTTCCTCAAAATCAATTCGTGTTCTTCCCGCATTTTAGGAAATGAAAACTGAAAACGGCTGTGTTCCACCTGCAGATTAAGAGCTCTTTTCTTATGAATATAGACTAAAAATTCCTCCAAAGCCTGATTTTTATTCAATGAATCATTAAGACTTCTATACGCCTGAAGATAATCCTGATTTCCGGTCAGCAAAGTATGCGGAAACTCCTCAGAATAAAAAATCCCAAGTGCCTTGTCCCAATCTTCCTCTGCAACTGCGCTGAATTTCATCAAATCCTCTAAAGCCACTCCACCGGCATCAATAAACGGAGCCACCACTTCTATATTATAGGGAATCACCTTCTCCAATCCATTACCAATCACATGAATTGCACCCTCATAAACATTTCCGCGTTTGCGGCTTGTAGAATCAAAAGTAAACCGAATTACACCCTTTCTTCCAATAAGGCTGTGTTCTTCAAGGCACAATAAATATGCATCGTCATATACCATCATTTTCATCGGAATATCATTATCCGAACTTACTGTAATCTCTCCTGTATATACGCTGCCTGCTTCAATTTTTAATTGTAAATAACTCTTTGAAATTGATACCGCAGGATACTCAATATAAAAGTCTCCTTTGGCATACTGTTCAACTTTACTTTTCATAAGTGCTCCATATCAAATAATATCTGATTTCTCTTGATGTTTTATCCCATGAAATGATATAATCTTGCCATGTAATAAAAAATACAGATATTTTGATTATATCAAATTTTTCATAATAATAAAAGCTTAAGTTGTAACCTTATATTACAACGGAAAGAGGTATATTATGGGTGTCATAGAAGAATCCTTTCACGGCAGTGACTTAGAGGTCATAGCCAGACGTTTTCATATGAATGAAAAAGATATTATTCCTTATGCTTCCAATGTAAATCCGCTTGGTATTTCTCCACTTGCGAGGCAGGCATTAATTGATCATATAGATGCAATAAGTGCATATCCTGACCGGGATTATGTTTCCTTAAAGGCATCTATTTCCCAATATTGCGGAGCAGACAAAAGCCAACTCATATTGGGAAATGGTGTTTCTGATTTAATCCGCCTCATTTTTAAGACACTGGCGCCTAAGAATACGCTAATCATAGGACCTGCTTATGCAGAGTATGCCAGAGCCGCCAAATTAGAAGGCGGTATTGCTAATACCTACATGCTAAAGGAATTAGATGACTTTGAAATGGATGTAGATGAATTTTTAAAAACGTTGGATTCCAGCATTGACATGCTTGTTATATGTAATCCAAATAATCCTACGGGCAAGGCACTTACCAAATCCCAGATGGATACTATTTTATCCCGCTGCATGTCCCTTAATATCTTTGTCATGGTAGATGAAACCTATGTAGAATTCGTACAGGATGTGGATTCTATCTCCTCTGTCATGCTTGCAAAAAAGTACGATAATTTAATTGTGCTGCGCGGTATTTCCAAATTTTTTGCTGCACCGGGACTTAGGCTTGGTTATGCCATTACAAATAATGCTGACATTTTAAACTCGACCTCTAATGATAAAATCCCCTGGAGTATTAACTCCTATGCTTCTGTTGCCGGTATTATGTTTGAAGATGAACACTATATTAATCTGACAAAAAGTTTGATTCAGACAGAGCGAAACCTGATTTGTGCTGCACTGTCCAGCCGGAAAACCATTAAGGTTTACAAACCAACAGCAAACTTTGTTCTCATTAAATTGTTAAAAGAGGAACAGACCTCTGCCGATGTTTTTGACTATTGTATCAAGCGGGGCTTTATGATTAGGGACTGCACAGATTATGAAGGTCTTGGAGAGAAATACGTCCGATTCTGCTTCATGAAACCCGAACAGAACGACAATATGGTGAATACGATTTTAGAGATTGTGTGACAAAAATATGCTTTGACTTCAAAACGGGCAGAACAAACAGTTCCTGAGTATTACTATAAAAATTTTTACTTGAGGTGGGTAATAATTGCCCACCTCATTGTAAGTCAAATACAGCATAAACATGCTACATCATCTTATCAATCATTGCAAGTACTTCTTCTCCCAATTCCTTGGAAATCTTCTGCGCCTCTTCTAATGAAGCTCCTTTTACACCATAGTAAAACTTCACTTTTGGCTCTGTTCCAGAAGGTCTTACGCAAAGCCATGCGCTGTCACTCATATCATAGTAAAGCACATTAGAGCTTGGAAGTCCGGTGGTGGAAGTCTCTCCTGTCTTCATATCCTTAATCACATCCTGCTTATAGTCTCTTGCAGATAACACCTCATACTTCCCAATCTTAACCGGTGTATTTTCACGTAGAGTATTCATAATCTCCTGAATTTTTTCAAGTCCCTCGATTCCCTTTAAGGAAACAGACTGAATCGCATCAATACAATAACCGTATTTGTCATACATATCTAACATGGCATCCCACAAAGTTTTGCCCTGGCTCTTATAATAAGCCGCTGCTTCACAAAGTGCCATAGTCGCTACAATGGCGTCCTTATCTCTTGCGTGTGTACCAATCAGACAGCCGTAGCTTTCCTCAAAACCAAAAAGATAGGTTCCCTTGCCGCTTTGTTCGAAACCAAGAATCTGCTGTCCAATATATTTGAAGCCTGTCAAAACCTCAATCAGCTTGATATTATAATGCTTTGCAATCTCATCAGACAGATTGGAGGTCACAATAGTCTTAATAAGTGCACCATCCTCCGGAAGCGCCCCCTCCAAAGCTTTCTTCTGTCCAATCTCATACTCTGCCAGCAGACAGCCTGACATATTACCTGTTAATGTAATATATTCCCCTGATTTGGCATCCTTTACATAAACACCCAGGCGGTCTGCATCCGGGTCCGTTGCCAGCACTAAATCTGCATCCTTCTCCTTTGCAAGCTTTAATGCAAGCTCAAATGCTTCCTCTGCTTCAGGATTTGGATAGCTTACTGTAGGAAACTCACCATCCGGTAGCTCCTGCTCCGGCACTACATAAACATGCTCAAAGCCGATTTCATTCAATACACGTCTTGCAGGAATATTCCCTGTTCCGTGCAGCGGTGTATAGACAATCTTAATGTCCTTGCCATATTTATCTATACAGTCCTGATGCAGTACAAGCTTCTTAAGCTCTGCAATATAAGCATCGTCTACTTCCGCTCCAATGGTCACATAAAGTCCAGCCTTAACAGCTTCCTCCCTGTCCATAGTCTTACAGGTTGACAAATCGGTAATTGCCTTTACTTCTGACATAATACCACTGTCATGGGGTGGAGTAATCTGGGCGCCATCCTCCCAATAAACCTTGTATCCATTATATTCCGGTGGATTATGGCTTGCCGTTACATTGATACCGGCAATACATCCTAAATGGCGAACGGCAAAAGAAAGCTCCGGCGTCGGGCGCAGGGATTCAAAACGGTAAGCTTTAATACCATTTGCTGCCAGGCAAAGCGCTGCTTCTTCTGAAAATTCCGGTGACATCCTACGGGAATCATATGCGATTGCAACTCCTTTGTTTTCACCGCCCTGTTTCTTGATATAATTAGCAAGCCCCTGTGTAGCGCGACGTACCACATAAATATTCATACGGTTAATACCGGCGCCAATCACGCCGCGAAGACCTGCTGTACCAAATTCCAAATCTGCATAGAATCTTTCTTTAATCTCGTTGTCATCATCCTTGATTGCTTCAAGCTCCTTCTTAGTTTCTGCATCAAAATATGGATTGTTCAACCACTCCTCGTAAATATTTTTGTAATCCATTATAAGCTCCTTTCTTAAATGCCTCTGTATTGCCGCCAAAACAGTATATACATTAATCACTCAATAAGACTGGCAATTGAATCTAAATCATTATATTTAAGTGTTGTATCTTTTCCGTCATTTGTAAAATTTACTGTATAACTCTTTGACAGATAACCAGCCATACTAAATGTAATTATATGACTTCCTGTAACTTTTGTAAAGGAAATCGGTACAATTCCTAAATATTCTCCATCTAAATATACACTTGCACCAACAGGCGCAGACACCGTTACCTTATTCTTTGTTTTGTCCTGCTCCGAACTCTCGCTGCCTTTTTCGGTCGTTGCTGTTGTACCTTCTGTTGTTTTTTTACTTTCTGTCGCCGTTGTCGTCCCTGTAGTGCTTCCCGTTGTTTTATTTTGACTGCTTCCTGAGGCAGATTGTGTGCTTTCGCTTTTACTGCCCTGTTTATTAAGAGTATATTCTTTAATTAAATACGCAAAATTTACATTAAAGGATGCACTGTATGAATCATACCCCTCTGCAGTAATATATATTTTATGCTTACCATAAGCCATTTCAACCGCTCCCTCAGTATTGACATGTTTTCCATCGATATATACTGCTGCATCAGCCGGTGTCACCTTGAATAATATGGAGCCCATTTGCTTTGGTTCAATTGCGATATCTGCCAGAGAAAGTTCCGTTTCCTGATTCTTGATGACCTCCACCTTTTTTGTTCCCACGTCATCCCCTTTGGCAATCCGCAGGGTATATTCCCCCTCTCTTACTGTCAAGAGCATATTTTCTGTTACCGGAACAATAACATCATATCCAATTTCTACCATTCCTCCGAGGTAAGATGCATAATCCTCCAGCTTCACGTATCCATGCCCCAGTTCTACATACATGGAACAAATAACATTATCATAAATCCAAACCGATATCTGATCTTCAGAACAAATCTCGTCCACTTCAATTTCATTATTATCTGAAAATGCACTAACATTCTTACTCATTTCATAGGTGATTCCATCAATCCGAACAGTCTTTTTTATGTTATCTACAATCGCACCGGATACACCCTCTAACTTTGCCACCTTTTCGCTATCGCTTAATTTTAAAGAAAGAAGCTTATCCCTGTTATCATCATAAATGATATCCACAATACTGCCGAGAGGCACCTGATTCATTGATAAAACATCGCCATATTTATCCACCACATCCGCACCACCATTATAACGAAGCGTAATCTCTGAATCATAACCTACTGATTTTAATGTAATCTTTTCATTTATATCATCCAGGTTACTGACAATTGCAAACATTGATACCTCATCTACCGGGTCCGGTTCATCATCATAGGTTGGTGCTGTGATTTGGTTCCCGCAACCTGCAAGACAAAAAAGCATACCCATAAGAAACAGTATGCTGATTTTCGTTTTCTTTATACAATTGGGTGTAATTTTTGTGTACATTGGTTATTCCTCCAAAAGTAAGTAATAATTACCTTCACTGGCTTCGCCTTATGTTCAGAAAAAACAATACGCACTTTTGTGAGCAAGCTCCCAACGTGCGTATTATTTTTCTGCTGTGTACCTCGCCTACGTGTATTATACTACATATCCAGCAAATGAAAAGCAGAAAATTTGTTCAACATATCCCTTTTTTCCTTTTCCTGTAATATGACCGTTTCCAGTTTTTCTACATATTTAGGGGATAAAAATGCTTTATTTGTGTTGTAATACCCATTTGCTATTTTCCAAAATTTTTCAGGATAGGAAAAAAGAATATAAATATATCTGTAATCCTCCCTTTCAAGAGATATCTTTTTATTATATTCTTTTAAAATTGCTTCCAGTAAAGTTAAATCAAAATTATTTTTTTCCATTACCTTACGTGAAAACTGATAAAGATCATTTAACTGATTCCCTTTAGAAAATCTTTCAAAGTGAACAATTGCTTCACCGTCTTCACATAACAACACATTATGCTGGTTATAATTGCCGTGACAGATTCCATAATGTTTATCATAAACCTGTTTTGTAATGTTTTTGTCTTCTAACATTTTTACACAATCAATTCCCTGCCCGTAGTAATCCCAAAACACCTTCAAAAAGAGATTTTCAAATGCATTTTTTTGCTTTACAGTATTTATAAACCTATAAATCTTTTTCAATTCTTTATTATGCCTTATAAATATTTCATTAATATCTTTATAAACCATATCCGGCATCTTTGTCTCATTTTTCTTCTGCGCTCCCGGCTCTTTTGTACCATCTTTTGCACAGGGCCCCTTTAAAATTTCATCTAATACCGTCTCTCTAATATCATAGACATGTGCAATCCTTTCTAACTCCTCGCCATCTGCAAATGCCTTTCTGATTTCTGAAAATTTTTTTTCTTCCTTTTCATGTTCATACTGTTCCCATGCGGTCTGAAATCTGGAAGCTGCCGCTTTCCCGCAAATATGCAGATTGGTTAGTGCCCGCACACTTCTTTTCACATCAGATATGTTTTTCATGCCGCATTCTTCCCCATCAAAATGCTGTTTTAACACAAAAGGCTGTCTGTATTTATCACAGGTCAGCAATTGCCCATCCCTGTTTGGAATAATTGCGTCTACCTTAGAAAAACCATCCTCAAGTAAAAGTTTTTTCAATACATGCTCCTGCTCTAAACGGGTAATATTTCCTCTAAAGGGTTCTAAAATCCGATATCCATCAGACGTTGTCAAAATAGTTGCACCGCGTCCCTTTCTTGTGCTTACAATATCCATATCATACTGTTCATATACCTCTGCAAGCTTTTCTGCCATAAAGACCCCTCCTTCACCTCTTTCATCTTATGACAGAATTCTTAATTTAATAACATATTTTTAGATTTTAGTATATATCGCTTTTTTTCTATGTGTAACCAAAAACAAGTGTACAAATCTGTACACTTGCTTCTTTATACCGGGACATCAAATTTAGGCATTGCATCAATGATTTCCTGCAACGGAGACCATGACATTGGATCAAACTCTTTATCCTGCTCTTCACCATCTTTTTCAAAATGAGAATTTGTTTCAGCATTTTTCCTTTTTTGTAAATCTGCTTCTGTGCTTGGAAGCCTTTGATAACCCGGCGCCGACTTATAATCATCCGCAACTTTATTTATCGCAGCCATAATATACTCTTTGTAAGGATCTTTATCAGAAACACTGGCAGCTGAGGCCATTATTATATTATTTGCCTGCTGCTTGGTTTTTGCATGCTTTAATTGCTCTGCCAAAGCTTCTGCTTTGGCTTGGATTCTCATATGTTGAATATACATCTGTGGATTTGTTTCCTTCAGATATTGAGCTTCTTTTTTAGACAATTTCTTTCCAGACTTCAACTTTTGCTGAATTTTACCATTTAGATTTGTTTTTTGTTCTTCTGTCATTTGATCGCAAATACTATTTCGCATCTTATCTACGACGTATTGTGTAATTTGTGCTTTTGAAGAAAAATCTACATTCTCATTTTCGTTCTGATTTACAGCTTTCATGCCAATATTCATTGTATATCACTCCTTAAAAAAGGGCACCACATTTTAACAATCTGTTAAAATTATGATGCAATCCTTTACTTTACTATTAATATCGACACTCGGGCAGAAACTCTTTAATTCCGTTAAGATGCCGTCAAGAGAAATCATTGTTTTTTTCGGCATATTCTGGTATAATTTCATTAATATAACACAACAGGATACATAGGGAACCAGCATATATGAAGCATCCGGAAAGACCATGTTTGCCACACAGATTATCGTGTCAAAGGAGCTTACGGAGGATGAGCATATCTGGCTGAATTCCTTAAGACGGGATATTACAAAAGAAACCTATAAGAAGCTTTTACTGACAATCGGCAGGTTAAACGGCCGGGAACGGGAAATATATGGGGAAACCGTGCTGGAAGTGGTATTACAAAAATGAGTTTAGATTCTCTTTACGAAATTACCAATTTTTTAAATTGCTCAATTGCAGATATTATAGAAACAGATACTGAAAATGATTCTGCCTATTCCCAATTAGAGTTTAATTCTATGTACGAACTGCTTTCTCCCAGGGATCAGAGGTTATTTTACTATATGCTTGAGGTATACTGTAAAAACCGGGATTTAAATGACTAATACCATTTGCATTTATATATACAAATGGACATACAGGCATTTTTGCCTGCTGCGCCGAATGCGGTCGCTTTAGCGACATATTTCTTATTGTACGAGTGCGCATAATTGTTTTTTGTATCATAGTAAATGCAAAGCAATTTCCTATGATACAAAAAACATACTGACATTTAGTCTGGTCACAGAAGGATTCATTTATACATATACTAATTATTCAGCTTAATTCTATGCTATTCATTGAACTGCAATTTCTCTTTTACCATTGACAAAAGTATTTCCCTGTCATTCAATTCCGGCTTTTCCAACACACATGCCAGCAACATATCCAAAATTGCTCCAATCTCTTTTCCCGGCTTCATGCCAAGCTCCATTAAATCCTTACCTGTCACCTTTAAATCCTTAAGGCTTAAGCACTGCTCCTTCTCTATAATCTGCCGGTAATATTCCTCCAGCTTTTCAAGATTATCAAGCTTTTCCTCACGCTTATATTCACTTTGTGCCAGTATATCTGCCCGCTTAATATGGACATAATCCTCAAACAAATCTGCGCCCATCTTACTTAGTGATTTTCTAAAAGGGCGCATGGAAGGCTTTTGTCCCATGCCGTAATCATGCCACAGCACCAGCCTCTTTACTCTGGCAATGGTATGGTTATCGAATTTCAGTCTTGTAAGAACCTCCTCTGCAATTTTCACACCTGCTTCATTATGTCCATAAAAATGATCCCCTTTTTGGTCTGAACTCTTTGTGGCAGGTTTTGCAACATCATGCAGCAATGCCGCCCAGCGTAATGTTTCCGTCCCCGGCACCTCCATTATCACATGCAGGGTATGCTCCCCCACATTGTACATATGGTGCCTGTTATTCTGCTCCGTTTCCATCATACGGTCGAATTCAGGCAGCACTACCGCTGTTACTCCTAATTCATATGCATCCCTTAACCGCTCCGGGTGACTGGAAACCAGTAATTTCGTAAGCTCCACATGAATCCGTTCAGCACTGATATCTTTTAAAAACTGTGACTGATTCTGAATAGCGTCCTTTGTCTCCCGGTCAATGGAAAAATCAAGCTGTGCCGCAAACCGAATTGCCCTTAAAATCCTCAAAGCATCCTCATCAAACCTCTCCTCAGGCTTGCCGACACAACGAATTACTCCCCGTTTTAAATCTCCGATACCGTCAAAATGGTCTACTATGCCTTCTTTTTCATTATAAGCCATGGCATTAATGGTAAAATCCCTGCGCTTCATATCCTCTAACAGGCTGGCGGTAAAGGTCACTTCCTTCGGTCTTCTGTGGCCTTCATACTTACCGTCCACACGGTAAGTTGTCACCTCGTACCCTTCCAAATTTCCGGTATCCACATTTTTCATCATAACCGTTACTGTTCCATGCTGGATTCCTGTATCTATGGTACGTCGGAATAATGACTTTACCTCCTCCGGTTTTGCGGAGGTGGTAATATCCCAGTCGTCCGGTTCCCTGCCTAAAACTGCATCCCTGACGCAGCCTCCCACAATATAAGCCTCATATCCATTTTCATTTAAAATCTTTATAATTCGTCCGGCATTATCCGGCATCCTAATATACAGCATTCCATTTCCTTCCTTTATGCAAAAACTGCCACATTCCCTTATATTGATATGTGGCAGTCTTTTTGAAGCTATACGGTAAATGTAAAACTAACACGCTTAATATGCCCGTCCAAAATAAACCATCTTCTTAGCAGGCTTTCCGCAATGCACACAGCAATCAGAAAGATTCTCCTGTACAAACGGCATACACCTGGTAGAAGCACCCGTCTCATTTTTAACGGCTTCCTCACACTCTGTTTCTCCACACCACATAGCCTTTATAAATCCCTGTTTGTTCTCAATTATATTGGTAAACTCATCCCAGTTTTTTGCAGTGTGGGTATTTGCCTCCCGGTGTGCCAATGCCTTTTCGTACATATCCTTTTGAATAGTTTGTAACAGCTCTCCAACCTTTGTATCAATTTCATCAAGAGAAACCTCCAGCTTCTCTCCACTGTCACGCCGCACAATCAACGCTTTATTAGCCTCTATATCCCTTGGCCCAATTTCAACGCGGATCGGAATGCCACGCATCTCAGACTCGGCAAACTTCCATCCCGGATTTTTATCAGAATCATCTACCTTTACACGATAAGCAGAAAGCTTACTCTTAAGTTCAGCCGCCTTTTCTAACACACCTTCCTTTTTCTGCATAACCGGAACAATCATAACCTGTGTAGGTGCAATCTTTGGCGGCAATACTAAACCGGAATTGTCACCGTGTACCATAATAATTGCACCAATCAACCGGGTTGTCATTCCCCATGAGGTCTGATGTACATATTCCAACTTATTCTCTTTACTTGTATACTGAATGTCAAATGCTTTCGCAAATCCGTCACCAAAATTGTGGCTGGTTCCTGACTGTAATGCCTTGCCGTCATGCATTAATGCCTCAATAGTATATGTCGCCTCCGCACCGGCAAATTTCTCTTTTTCCGTCTTTCTTCCCTTAATAACCGGTATTGCCAACACTTCCTCACAAAAATCTGCATAGACATTCAGCATCTGAATTGTCCGCTCCTCTGCTTCCTCGGCGGTAGCATGGGCAGTATGCCCTTCCTGCCACAAAAACTCCCTTGAACGCAGGAATGGTCTTGTCTCCTTTTCCCAACGAACAACAGAACACCACTGGTTATATACCTTTGGTAAATCCCTGTAGGATTCAATCTCATTTTTATAAAAATCACAGAATAACGTCTCAGAGGTCGGTCTTACGCAAAGACGCTCCTGCAGTTCATTTAACCCGCCATGGGTTACCCATGCAACCTCCGGTGCAAACCCTTCCACATGATCCTTTTCCTTTTGCAGCAGGCTTTCCGGGATAAACATTGGAAGATATACATTCTCTACTCCTGTTTCTTTAAACCGCTCGTCTAATTGTTTCTGTATAAGCTCCCAAATTGCATATCCTGCCGGCTTGATTACCATGCAGCCTTTTACGCTTGTATAATCAATCAAGTCTGCCTTTATTACAACATCTGTATACCACTGCGCAAAATCTTCCTCCATGGAAGTAATCTGCTCTACTAATTTTTTATCCGCTGCCATTTTTATTCTCCTTACCTTGATATGATTGACATTATATCACAAGCATAGCTTGCTCAATAAAGCACACAGATTCATAAAAAAGATTATACCAATTTTCCCCACTGGTTGCAACAGCCACTTCTACAACATATGGATAATTTTTAAAATCCTTTACCTGTGCAAATAACGAATCATATACTTTTCCGTTTTCTATTTCCTGTTGTCAGTGGGTTTGGTCAATTTTTTATCTTTGACAAAATTATAGATTTCCTTTCCAAGCAGAATACCCACAGGCCCTAACAAAAATCCTATAACACCAAATAACTGAAATCCCGCATACATACTAATCAATGTGTAAAGAGGCTTCATTCCAATCCTGTTTCCCACCATCCTGGGTTCAATGGTCTGCCGTATTACCAGACAACCCAGATATGCAAGAAACAAGACAAATGCCATGCCAAAATGTTTCATAACTAACAAATACAAAACATACGGAATTAAAATCAGTCCTGCCCCCAAAACAGGCAATGCATCCACAACTGCCACAAGAATACCCAAAACAATCCAATACGGCTGTTTTATTATCCAAAATGCAGCTGTACAAAGTAATCCATCCAGGATTATAATTAATACCTGTGCTTTAAAATATGCCTTCAAAGTTTCTTTACTTTTTGTGAGGGTTTTACAAACACAGATACCAACCTCAGATTGCAGCATCTGCTCCCTAAGGGAATCATAATCATTTATCATAAAAAAGGTTGCAATAACAGTAATGACAACAAACAAAACACCCTGAAATGCCTTCCCGGCCATCTGTACAGAATAAGTCGTAATTTTAGGAATCATAGTTTCAGAAGATTGTTGCCACATGGTATCGATAAACCCCGATACTTCTATAAAACTATTCCCCCGCTGTATCTGCAGCCAGTCATCAACCTGACAACAGCACTGTCTTACAAAATACACTGCTTTTGCCTTGTAAAAAGGAAAATTGAGTAAAATGCTCTGCCCTTGGCCACACAGATAACCTCCTGCTAAAAGAATACATAAAAACGCAATTACATAGAACAATACAACTGCTCCAATTATAACCCATTTTCTGCATTCCTTTTCCCATATTCCAAACCTTATACACATTTTTCGTAAAACAGGATAATACAAAACCGAAACAATTCCTGCCAGTAAAAATGGAAAAACCAGCGGCAGCAGATAACGGAATAACAAATATATGCACAGCGCAATTCCCGCCACCAGACCCCATTTCTTTACATAACCTGCTATTTCTTCTGTTTGCATACGAACCCCCTTCTGCCAGCCTCAATCATTATTTTTAACAATTCCAAACTATATCCGTTATTTAATTATCACGTAAACAATAATGCACTATGCATACTTACCAATCATCCTTCGACTTTGGCTCGGTTTCTTGGAGTTTTACAGTAAAATAAGGCAAGCTGTTTTTAATAGCTTGCCCATTCTTTTCTATTTTACTATAAATCTTATACACTGTCTTTTTGCAGCTGAAGGTTGCTGCATATATCATTTCCAAATCTGTCCTTTCAATAATTTATATCATATTCCATGCCTTTCTATCTGGAATTTGTAAAACACGCTTTATTTCCATAATTAAGTAGTATATTGCGTTTTCCTACAATATACTACTTAATACAATAATCGATACACTACTCAATTGTAATCAGATTGAAACTCTCAGGACAATCATTCACTACAGCATCATAACTATCTTCAGATACCATCAGATAAGAGAAATCCTCATCATCTAATAAATATTGAAAAGCATACAGGTAACCATCCTTTGTAAATAAGTTAATCTGCAGGAACCTGTTATCTGTATAGCCATCCTCACCCTTCACATATCCAACTGTGCCGTTAGTGATCTCAATATCTGGATACATGCTGTTTAATATGCCCTTTGCCTTTTCATATACAGGAGTATAAATCTTTTCATTTATCGGTGCGGGATCTCCAAAGCTTACCTCAAAAGCATCTCCCTTATGCAGATCAATCATGGCAACTCTGCCTGTCTGCCTTGCTACAACTACCACATAAGACCATCCATCGCTCCCCTTAAACTCAACATCCCACTCTCCATACTGATCATTGTCCATGGTAGAGTGGCCCATTCCAAATTCTGCTGATTTATCCATAGCATCAGCATCCACATCATACATTGCCTCCAAATAAGCAGATGCCTTTGCTACCGCCTCCTCTTTTGACAAATCATTTTCTCCCGGATTAGGATTCTCATCAAATTCTTTCTGTGCAGCTCTATATTTCTTTGCTTCATCAGAATTATCTACAACATAGGCAGATTTGTGTTGAAAATCAATAATTTGCAGCATTTCTTCATCTGTAAGCTCACTTGCCGGCAGAAAAATTTCTCTGTTCCATGTCTCATGAACCGGAGAACTTATTTCCTCATCCCCTTCTAACTTATCCACAATCTGAAGCTCTCCCTCAGGGAATAAGCCTTCCTCTTCATATTTAACCCACAATTCGTCAAAACGCCGCTTTTCTTCCTCTGAAAATTCCCTCGAAAATGTCAGTGCCTCTGTATCATGCTCTTTCGTCATATTGCGATTATCGTTTACATCCAGCAATTTCTGCTGCTCTTTCTTATTCATTTGTTCCATTCGCTTTGTCCAAGCACTGTTAACTCCTGCAACCACTGGTACTGAAACAAGCACCACTGCACAAAAAACACATGCTGCCAACCCTGCTTTTGATATAGAAAATGTATGTGCACACTTTTCTTCTGTATCATTTTCCTTTTTATTACGTTTTCTTTTCATAATATCCATATTGCTTTTCTCCTTTTTCTTAATCTGAAACAAGAAATCATCAGGCATTTTGTCAGCCATGTCCAGCCCTTGAAGCTGACATAGCTCCCTGCTTGCTTCTTCAATCTTTTCATATTCACCTGTTTCCAGATACTGATCAATTTTTTTATTTAACTCCGTAACTAATGCATTGTTACCGTTCATATATTGCCTCCTTTCTGCATGGTGGGTGCACACCTTCCATTTATATATAAATTTTATAATAAAAAGTAACACAATTACATATTTATTATTTTTTAGAAATCATCCAGTTTTAATTGTGCAACTATATTCTGTACTTTTTTTCTGATTCTCATATATTTCATACGAACTGCCGGTTCACTCATTTCTAATTTCTTTGCTATCACTTTCATAGGATTCTTGTCCACATAGTATTCTCTGTAAAGCTCTCTTTCTGACTTGGTCAGCTCCAACAATACCCGTTCCTGATAAAGACTTTCATCAAATAAATAAGCCCTCTCTTTACAAATTTCCTCAAAGACATCTTTACTGCTCGATTCTATCTCTATTTCCTGAAAATTAAACTTTGCTGATTGTTTAAAATATTGCGAGATCAGATTCCTTGCAGTCACATATAAAAAAGCAACAGGTTTTTCATGCTCGAGAAATTTTTTTCCTTTTTTATATGCAATTAAAAACACGTCTTGTGTTATATCCTCTGCTACTTCTTTTTTACCCGTCTTCGCTAATATAAAGTTGTATATTTTAGCATAATTTTCACTACAAACGTCTTCAAATCTCATTGTAAATCACCGCCTCTTTTTATATATGTAAATTTTTAATAAATGTAACAGTCTTTCTCAAAATATACAAACAAAAGATTACCAAGTTTATATGCAACCCGATGATCTTCATAATATTCAAGATTTGTAAATTACTTATACATATATTTTAAATAATAATCTACAATTCTTATTCCATATAAAAAACACATATAAAAATACCATAACACAATAATAAAAGATGAGATAAACAATCTTTAATAATTTCATAACAATGACAAGTATCAATATCACAAGTTAAAAGATGTACATTTGTCCAAAACTATTTTTAAATCTCTTTTTGGGAATTTCTTTTTCAATGCTGCCTCTTATTAAATCATTATCCTCTTTTGAAAGTTCCTTTAAAATCTGTTTTAACCCCGCTACGCATGTGATAACGTCGGAAACATGATTTCATCCTGTTCAAATTCATTGAATCCTTTTCCCTTCACAAATAACGTAGTATCTTCTTCCTGTATCTTTGAAATAATATAATGTTCCGTATCCTGCGGTACAAACCCTAGTGTCACATGCTTAATGTCCTCGCCAAATGCTCTGATAACCTGATTTAAATCAACCGGTGTCTCAAAAAACACATTGTGAATCAATAGATTTTCCCCCTCTGTTTCTGCAATCACATAGGTATTTTGCTCCTCAATATAAAATACATTTTCCTGCATAAATTTTGTTATATAAAACATAATTAAATTCACATTTTTTATCATTTCAAATCTGCTGTTGTTTACGCTCTTTTCCATAATCTGTTCAAACCGTTTCCAATCTGCCTTTTCTTTCATGGGAAGCTGTTTAACCTTCTTCTCCTCATGGATAGAAACCTGTTTTGAATACTGATACTCTGTGGTCTTTTGAAAACCAAACTTAGGATAAAAATCCAAAACACTGTCGTTAGCAAATAAATAAAATCCATCTGCTTTTTCCCCATAGTCCTTTTCGATTTCTTGCATGAGTCGACGAATCAGACCTTTATTTCTATATTTTTCTTCTGTCATAACTGTTCCAAGCTGTATAAAATGTTTCGTTTCCCCATTCCATACGAAATCTGTAACATTAACCGATACATTAGATACTATTTTGTCTCCATCCATTATCGAATAGGGAATATAGTTTTCTCCCCAATATCCGTTTTGATACCAGTCCTCAAAATTTAATCCGAATGTTTTTTGTGCCAGTTCATTAAAACGAAGTCTCAACGTATCATCATCTTTATATGCTTTTATTATTCTGTAATTCATTACCATTTCCTCCAATATGATTATCATTTTTGCGCATAATACTGTTTAGTAAATTTTCAAAAGTCAATTTACACTACCATAATACGATATCTACATTCTATCCTGACAGAATCATTTCCACCACCTCAAAATTAATTCTAAAAAAATATGAGCCTGCCACATTAAGTAAAAATGTCCCTGATTCAAAACATTACTTAATGCAACAGCCTCATATTTCTTACACTATTTCATTCATTTGTCTTACAATACGTTGTATGCTTTTTTCTGACAAATAGTATTTGCATGCCAGTTGTGAAGTTTTCATTCCTTTCCGGTAATCCGCATATATCTGCTCGTTTCGTACAAATAATACCTGTTTTGTCCCGGTATTGAGTCCCCACTCCTGTCTTTTGCCAGCTTTTCTGGGAATATAAATATTCTTACCATCTACATACTGCTGTATCAATTCTATTAATTCCATCGGAAGAATCTCTTCCGCCTTTCTATAGCTCATGTCTGCCTCCTAATATCGTATTTCCTTAGGAATCGCATTGGCTATAACAAATTCTTTTTCATATTGCAATAGCCGATGCTATGCAAACATAATATATTTTCTCATATACAACCCTCCATTCGCAATAAATCATTTCCCACCTTATATTTTACACCAAAAATTAAAGACCACGCAAGCATTTTTCCTTATTCGGTGTCTCATTCATATCGCCCAATATAAATCCACACAATATCAAACTTTTCCAATGCTTCTCGTCCGATTTGTTTCACTGGCTTCATCATAATTTCTTTGCTCTGACTTCTGTTTCGGGTAATAGACTTTTTTAAAATTTAACCTGCTGTTAATTTATCCTCTCAATATTTAATAATGGTTCAATTGTTGATTTTATATTAGATTGGTATAATAAATACAAAGAAAGCAAAACCAGTTACAAAAAGGAGGTCTCAACTATGCCACTAAACGCTATCATACGCCAAAAACGAAAAGAAATTGGACTGACACAGGAGCAGATTGCAGAATATCTCGGTGTATCTACACCGGCAGTAAACAAATGGGAAAAGGGAACAACTTATCCGGATATCTCCCTGCTATCCCCTCTTGCCAGACTGCTCCAAGTTGATTTGAACACTCTGCTCTGTTTTAATAAGGAATTGACCGAACAGGAAATCAATCATTTTTCCAATAAAATTGTAGAAACCATTTCCCAAGAGGGATTGGATGCCGGATTCAAGCTGGCAACAGAAAAAATTCTTGAATATCCAAACTGTGCCTTACTCCTGCATTCCCTGGCAATACTCTTAGACGGTTCTCTAATTATGTCAGAATTACTTCCGCAAGAAAAAGAACCATATCAAGAACAAATCATTTCATGGTATGAACGTGCGGCAGACTGCAATGATGAGAAAGTTAAAAACAATGCCATTTTTATGCTGACATCCAAATATATCGCACAGGAAAGATATGAAAGGGCACAAGAACTTATCGACAATCTGCCTGAAAAAAGTGCAATTGATAAGCGGGTATTACAAGCTAATCTTTTTTTCAGACAAAGTAAGACAATGGAAGCAATTGAAATTACGGAACGCCGGTTGCTGCAGGCTATAACCGAACTACACGGAATCTTAGTAATCCTGACGGATTTCGTGATAGCCACCGGAAATCTGGATAGAGCATCCCAGATTGCAGAAATTGCCTCTGAAACCACAAACCTATTTAATTTGTGGGGATACACTGCATTTGTGGCACCTCTTCAGGTCGCTATTGCACAAGAAGATATGAAAAAAAGTCTCTCTCTTTTGAAATCTCTGCTTTCTTCTGCAATTAAACCCTGGAATATACAATCTTCCCCCTTATATCATTGCTTTCCAGCAAAAAATACTGGAGAATATGGTAAGAAAATCCTGCTTCCATTGCTTACAGAATTAGAAAACAGTCCGCAATATGCATTTTTGCAATCAAATGTGGAATTTCAGAAATTGATTGAGGGGTATCGAAAAATGCAATAGCCGTCACCATTGCTACATTAAGATACCTTTCTTCTCATATCTTTGCAGTTGATATTCCAACACTTCTTTCTCCTTGGACTGTAGCTCTGTATCCAGCCATTTGTGAACCGCCTGACAATCCAGAGAAAAACCATTTCCCAAATATTCATACATTTTTTCATGGGAACCGCAAAATGGTCTTGCAATTACTCTTTTTACATTTTCTTCTATAGAAAAATTCCAATTCACACTCTGGTTAGCGGTCAGCAGTGATACCCCATTATCAAAAATGGGAGCACATATAAAATGATCCTCTTTAAAAATCACTGCCAGATTATTCAGATGGCGGTCTTCATTTAAAACTAACATGTCCAGCATGATGACCCTTTTTAGATAATCTCTCATATCCAAATTACAGCTTTGCTTTATAAACCGCAAAACATATTCAATCCGCTCTTCCATGAACTCCAGCCCTGCCAAAACCTGACTCAAATCTTTACCAAACTCATTGTAATACAAGCGGTAAACAGTAACCAACTCTTCCCCCTCCTGAAGAAAATTTTTGCTCCGGCAACCCGGAATATCATTAATATACCCTGGCTCATATAACACATAACCTGCAGGCTCTATATCCGAAAAGGTCAATAGCTTCGACACCAGATATTCTGCCATCCCCTCTTTTCCACGGCTGTCTTTTTTATACCAATAGTCACCTTTTTTGTATTTTATCTGCGTTCCCTCACTGGTTCCCATCTGTGTAACAATATATTCTTCTTCTACTTTTTCATGAAACATATTCTACCTCACCAAAACATCTTTAGCCGTTAGATTCTCACCTGGAAAACGGAACCAGATATAATCATTATAAGATACTCCATGTGTTTTTTTCACCATTTCCTGTGGATTATATTCTTTCATTCCTAAATGGTCGAGAATCTGCCTGATATCTCCTCTTCCTTTCTCAAAGCACCGCATTTCCAAAATCCTATTCAATTGATATCTTGTCATCTTCTCCTGTGAGAATAGCTGTTTTAGTGGGTGGCTGCAATAACGGGAAACATGCACCCCGCTCCCCTTGACCGTTACACGTGCTGTAATCTCATCCCGCCAAAATACCTCAAAGGAATAATCCTCAATCACACTCTCTTCCATACGCCGTTTCTCCATTTTCTGTAAAGTCTGCCGGAGCTGTTCACTTAGAAACTTTTGCTCTTTCTGTAGTGCCAGAAGTTCTTTTCTTCTGGAAATCTTTGCTTCCGCCTGACAAACTGCGCCGGGATATACCTTTCCCAGACACTTACACTTTATCGTTCCATTCTCTCTCCACTGCTCGTAATAGTATTTCTTTCCTTTAATCATCTTAATCACAATTGACTTCTGCTTTGTTCCCAACTCATCCAGTTCACTATCTATTCTTTCTAAATCTGCAAGAACCTTTTTCTCTTCTGATAAAATAAACTGATATATTCGTTCCAGATTTTCCATGAGAACCGCCTCCAATCGGGTATGGGTGTGCTGTGGTTTATTATACTTTACATGTTAACATATATTTTTTATGTTTTCAATAAGTGTATGTTAAACTTGTTTTATAAAATAATTCTTTATAACAACAACGCAAAAATGGAAGACTTTCATCTCCCATTTTTATACTACAATATTCTCTTTAACTTCTCAATCAGTCCTTCATCTGCCGGCAGCCAGCCTACACTATCTAAGGTCTCTTCAAAACTTTGATTCAAAATACTGAATAATCCGTTGATAGCTATCGGCTCCGGCACGATGTACCTCATCAATGATAATGGTATCAATTTCATCTGTTTTAAAACGTTCGAGCGTTTCCTTCTTTGCCATCGTTTGCATAGTAGAAAATAGATAATCGGCTTTGTAATCTTTGTATCCACCAAAAAGAAGTCCAAAAGTTTTAGTATCGCCAAATATTCATGCAAGCATGTCTACCCGGCTCATTGCATGTGGAAATGAAAAACATCTGATTTTTATGCTTTCGAAGCACCATCTACAGATAAAATTTCTCCTGTTACATAACTTGCCATATCGCTTGCCAGATAAAGGAATGCATCTGCTACTTCTTCCGGCTCACCCGGTCTTCCTATCGGAATGCCCGCAGAAATTCTCTGTACTACCTGCTCCGGTAATGATGCCACCATATCTGTTTTGGTTACACCCGGAGCTACCGCATTGACACGGATATTGTCCTTTCCAAGCTCTCTTGCTAAAGAAATGGTTAAACCGTTTACTGCAAACTTGCTGGCCGGATAGCCTACACCTGCCGGCTGACCGGAGATACTTACCATAGAACTTGTATTAATGATGCATCCACCACCTTGTTCCTTCATAATCTTTGCTGCCGGTAAAATAGCATAAAAGACTGCCTTGACATTCAAATCAATGACTTTATCAAATTCCTCTGAAGTGTAGTCATATAAAGGTGTACTTTGGGAAATACCTGCATTGTTTACCAGAATATCAATTCTTCCAAACTTTTCTTTTACTTCTGAAATTGCTTTCTCCACTTCAGCGGCATCCGTAAGCTTGGGGAACTTTCCCTCTACTTCCCATTCCGAATTTTCCTCATTTAACTTCTGCAGTGCCTTATCCACTGACTCCTGCCTTGAACCAAATAATACTACCTTTGCGCCATTCATAAGATATTTGCGGACAACCTCAAAACCAATCCCCCTTGTTCCACCTGTAACAACTGCTACTTTTCCTTTTAACATAAATAGACCTTCCTTTCTTTGCTGCATAACCTATGCCTCTGCAATATACTCTAAATTGTACCCTTATTGTATAACATAATATGCTTTTCTTCAACTTTATAATTGATCTGAGTAAAATATCTGTTACAGTAAAGCTGATGAACCTGCGTTTGAACTGTATACAGAAAAAGAATACAAAAAATTAAATTCCTAAAAATTATCTTGCAAACGAAATATAATAATCACTCCCCATGCCCTGCTGCCCTGGTATAATGCTCTACAATCATTTGCTGCGCCTGTTCATTATAATAAATGTCCTGATATTCCGTTCCTTTTTTACTAATCCTCGAACCAAGAGAAAGCCCTGCCAATACTCCTTTTTCCGTGACATTTTTCCTCTGCATCTTTCCATAAAAAGTCTGGACTGCCATTTCCTGCGACATTATGTAGCGAAAAATTTCCGCACCGGAAATTTTCTTTGTGATCTCCGGGTCACGAAGCTTATTAAGGTTCTCGGCTATCTCTGTCACAAGATATTTCTCCTCATACGGAAATTGTGCTGCCTGCCCTGCTGTCAAGAAAAAATCCTGTTTTGCCGTCTCCATTTTCGCATTTTTTTCTTTTTTCAGACTAAAATCCGGCATCTCTCCCACTTCCCCAAAATAAAGCTTTTCACTTTTACCATTGGTAAACACTGCAATTTTTTCAGCAAAGCGGTCTCCATATTTTTTAAGCTTATTTTCACCCACTCCTGAAACCCCAAGCATTTCTTCCTTTGTCAGGGGAACCTTTATGCACATATCCACCAATGTTTTATCAGAAAACACCAAATACGGTGGAATGCTTTCCTCTTTCGCTATTGCCGTTCGCAATTCCCTCAATGTATCGAACAAAGAAAGCCCTCTGCTGTTAAGGATATCAGATTTTCTCTGTTTGTTTTTTAAATGGGCACTCCTGTTTAATGATTCTGCCGAATGAGCTGCATCATTGAGTTCTTCCTTTATTTTTCTAAGGACCACTTTTCTTTCCCCATTTAATAATGCCCTTCCCTGCGCTGTAATCTTTATCAGGGCATATCTGTCCTTCGTTCTATTTAACAGCCCGTCTGCCGTCATCTGTTCTATAATCTCTTTGATAACCGGTTCTGTCAGTTCGCTTAAGGTGCCATAGGACCGGTATTGTGACACATTATATTCCCGGAGCTTTGCACGGTTATCCCCCCGTAATGTCCCGCTAATAACATTTATCCCATACCGCTGCCTTAACTCCAACACACATTCTACTATTTTGACAGCTTCTCCCGTTACATCGATCTCTTCAAACTCCTTTTCACAATTAGAGCAGTTCCCGCATTTATGTTCTCCTTGTTCGCCAAAATACTTAAGTATATATTCCCTCAGGCAGTTTTTTGTAGTACAGTACCATACCATCATCTGCAGCCGTTCCTCATCCCGCTCCCTGACTGCCCTCATTTCTTCCTCCGTAAATTCTGAATTCCCCTCTTTGTTGTTTAGCAGAAAACGATTGATTACAGTATCCTGGGCAGAGTATAGCAAAATGCACTCCGAAGGCTCCCCGTCCCTTCCGGCACGTCCTGCTTCCTGATAGTAGTTTTCCATACTCTGGGGCATATTGTAATG
>JAIDHZ010000346.1 GCA_029052995.1 Lachnospiraceae bacterium
ATACCGCACCTTATAACAAAAATAAAGTGCGTAAGTTTGTTACCGGTAACTTACACACTTTATATTACACTCTCATACTGCGGCTCATTGTTATAATACTACTTTTTAATTTTTACCTTTTTACCGACGCCCTTCGCCTTCAAAAGCTGTTTGTATGAACTTAACTTGCTCTTTGGCACCTTGATTACAGCCTTTGAATTGATTCCCGTAAATGCTTTGCTTCCAACATTACTACGTGTCAGCTTCTTTGTCTTTATGGTCATCTTTTTCATGCCCTTGCATCCATAAAATGCCTTGCTTCCAATCTCCATTACTTTAGATGGTATTGTGATATTATTAAGCTTAATACATTTATAAAATGCCTTTTCACCGATTGCCAGCAGGTTCTTTCCCAGTGTTATCTTTGTAAGCTTCTTACATCCGTTGAATGCACCGGAATATATTATGCTTACGCTGCTTCCGCCTGTAACCGTCTTTAAATTCGTACAGCCGGAAAATGCATTTTCACCAATGGATGTCACATTTTTCCCGATGGACACCTTTGTAAGCTTCTTGTTATTTTTAAAAGCACCATCTGCTATAGAAGTTACACTATACGTAATACCTCCTACTGTTACCTTTTCCGGAACTGTAACGCTGGAAGCCTTGGTATTGCCGGCTTTTATATATGCTACTGTTCCCCCGGATGTACCCGCTTTTACCACGGCATATTTTACGCCTGCTGCGTCTGTAAGCTTTGTCCCCGCTGCCGGCGCCTGCGGTGTTGGCAACGGCACAGGAGAGATAATTGGATCTGGCGTTGGAACAGGGTCCGGTGTCGGAACAGGACCCGGTACCGGATCTGGAATATCCCCGCCGCCTGCCTTGATAATCTCTGTTTTTATGCTCTTACATACTGCACAGGTGTAAGTTTTCTCACCATTCTCAGTCTTTGTTGGCTGCTTTGTAATTATTCCTGCATCCCATGCATGCGCTGTTTTTGGAATCTTCTTCCCCTCTTCCACTAGTGCAGCACAATCCCCGCAATAGGTATCTCCGGTATATCCTTCATTTATACAGGTTGCATTTGTTCTATTCCGTATTTCATATTTTGATGTATCCTTATGGCTGCAGTCCGTACCTGTCACCTTTACTGTTACAGACTGTTTTTCATAATTATCCTTATCAGCTCCCGTATAAACTGCTTCTGCCTCTACAGCTTCGTTCAGCCGGAGTTCAATATCCTTATATGCATCTGACCATTTCCAACCCTCCTGAAGAGTTATATTGGATATTTTCACTTTATCCATGGAAACTGTCATGTCACCCGGCGCATTTTTGGGAATGTCTGCCTTGCCAATGGTGAAATTCTTCTCAACGCTTCCTGTATAATTGCCCGTTCCCGTAATGGTTATAACTGCATTCCCCGCATTGATATTGTTACTATACGAAACTGTATAATCACCTTCTGAAATAGGAGCTTTTGTATCCGTTACTTCCACCTCCGGCTTTATTTCCTCGCCGGTATACGTATAGGTTCCCGCCACATCTGACACTGTCACACCGTCTGTCGCCAGATTCCTTGGCAGAATAGTAAAAGTATATGTTGCATTTAGCATAACAACATCTGCATAATTCCCCTTGCCGGTAATCGTTATCGTTGGTACCCCGGCACCTGCTGCCGTATTGTGACATGCATTGGTATTATTCTTGTAATCCACGGTGTAATCTGTACCCTCTGTCAGTACTTTTCCATTGTCTGTAATGGTAACCTGTGGTTTCTTTTCTTTACCATCATATACATATTCTTCTGTATTCACTTTAACAAGAAGATTGCTGATGGTTTCTTCCCCACATACCGTACAGGTATATTTTATTTTTCCATTTCCCAAATCCGTTCCTGAATCCCATTTGTGATGTCCCGCTGCAGGTATCTCTGTTCCATGCTCCAGCAGTTCATTACAAACTGCACAATACACATCTCCGGTATATCCTGCCTCTATACAGGATGCATCTTTCTGATTTCTAGTCTCCCTATTCAAATGTTTACATTCATCATAAGAGCCAGCTTTCGTTATCTTTACTGTTACCGATGTTATTTTATAATTTCCTTTATCGTCTCCGGTATAGACTGCTGTAACAGATACAGTCTTTCCGCTTTCAAGCACTATATCCTTATCTGAATCCGACCACTGCCAGTTGCCGGTAAGTTCAATATCAGACACTTTCTGTACAGAAGCGGCTACTGTCCTGTCCTGTGGAGGATTTGGCGGAAGCTCATTCACCGGGTCCGGTGGAATATCACCGCCTTCCTGTACGACACTGATACCTTTTCGCAACGCCCTTGCGGACTGGTTAACCTCTACCTGTGTTGCATCCGCATTTTCAGAAACAGTCTTTGCAGCATTACACGCAGTAGTGAGCACTCCCAGCTGTGCATTACCCGGATTCTCTTTTATCACCTGCTGCGCTGTGGCAATCATGGAATTCAGTCTGGTCTTATCCACCTGAACCTCCCCGCTTCCCACCTCGTGCTCCTCTTTGGTGTAGGTACAGGTTTTTCCTGTAAAGGAAGTGACCGTAACATCTACACTGCCGCTGATTCCTGTAATATCTGATGTCTGTGTGGCAGTACCGGCAGCGCCGTCATTTACAATGAGGGAATATCCCGTTGTCCCCTCAGGCAGCTCATACACATACCATCCTTCTGCATCCTTTGCTGTCAGCTTCGTCCCCGGCCAGCTGCCAGACAAATTAACTGCTGAAGCCCCCGTTCCCTGCCATGCATATACAGCAGGAGAGCTCCATCCCTCCGCCTTAACACGGATTGTTGGATTTACCTTTAGGGATACACATGCCTTCATGGCATCCTCTACATCTTCCTGTACTGCTTTATAATCATGGGCAGCATGGGCAGTTTCCAAAAACAATGCAGTTTCTGTATTTACAGTTTCCAAATCTTTAATAGCGGCATCATCATAATTAGCTGCATCCTTTTTAGCATTTTCGAGCCTTGTTTGCGCCTGTGCCAGAGTACCGGAAAGCCCTTCCCTCGCCTCTGCTTCTGTCTTAATATTTTCATAAGCACTCTTTAGTCTTGTTAATGTATCCGCTATCTTCGCATCATCCGTTTCACCATCGGAAATCAGCTGCTTTGCGGCGGTAAAAGCTTCATCAAAGGGCGTCCACACCTTCTCTGTAAAATCTGCAGTCCGATAATTCTTCTTTTCAATTTCTGACACCAGGCTTTTCAATGCCTCAGTCTTTTCTGTTACCGTAATCGTGATAGTCTTTGTCACCGTGTCTTTTCCGTCGCTTGCCGTTAACGTCAGAGTATAGCTGCCGGCAACTGCTTTTGTCCACTGAAATGCTTTGGCAGAAGCATTAAAGGACGCTCCCTCCGGCACACCGGAAGCGGTCAGTGTCACATTGTCCCCGTCCGGATCTGAAACATCAACTGTAAAGGACAGCATGTCTCCTGCAGCCACGGTATAAGCAGACTCTGCCTTAATAACCGGAGGTTTGTTCTCTGATATATTGCAGGCGTCAAAGGTGTCCTTTGGCACTGCCACTACTACAGATTTTCCCGGCACCGTCACATTAGAACCTGTCTCCTTGATTTTTGTAATCCCTGCCGTTGTACCATCTGCAATTATAACCCAATTATTGGAACCTGTCAGATTCACCGATGTATCAGTTGTGGCATTGTTAATCAAGACTGCAATCCGGTTCCATTCCCCTGAGACATTGTTTGTCTCATAAAAACCAATCAGTCCCTTTTCATTTTTTTCAATCCAAGTCAAATTGTTATTGTTGGGATTCCAGTTGTCACCGCTTCTGGTGGTAACGGAACGGAACCCGGAGAATGCCTTGCGGATTTTAATCATTCCCTCGTAATACTTCTGAATCGAAGAATAAGTATTCACTCTGTTCCAATCAATCTTGTTGACTGAATCTGGTGATGAATAACTATTATCATCCCCATCCTTTGTCCTTGCAAACTCCTCTCCTGCCTGCATAAAGTTTCCACCCTTTGAAACCAGTACTACGCTCCCCGCCATCTTATTCATCTTGATAAGTTTGTCATCCGTAGAAGAATAATTCTTTCCCATACCTTCCGTCAGCTTATCCCACAGTGTCAAATTGTCATGAGCTGACGTATAGCTTAAACTGCAATCTGAAGACTTTGACCAAAACGGCCGCCACATTCCCCATTCACCGGAGGTAGATCCCACAGAACCCATAATTCCGCCAAATATATTGTTGGGCCATTTTTCACCCGGTTCCAAATAGGTTCCGGAAAAATAATTTGTCTGTACAAGTCCGATCGTCCCATCAAACTTATGTTCTCCCTTAATGGCATCCCTTATCTGGTCATTAAAATATCCGATGCCGTCGTCCAATTTTGATTCATTTGCCTTGTGGGCACTATTAGCATCATATTTTCCATCTCCTGTCCATCCTTCTCCATATAGAACAATGGTATCTTCCCCAAACTTCTTATCCAATGTACTACGGATTTGGTTCATTGTAGTGTAGTCATGAATTCCCATAAGGTCGAAACGGAAGCCGTCCAGGTTATATTCCTCTGCCCAGTAGGAAATAGAATCAATCATAAATTTGCGGTACATTGCGCTTTCACTTCTGGTGGCATTGCCACAGCCTGACTGGTTATTATAGGACAAATCAGAATTAATCTTGTAATAATAATCCGGCATTATCTTATTAAAGTTAGAATCTGCCGTATCATATGTATGATTGTAAACCACGTCCATGATTACTTTGATTCCCGCATCATGCAATGCCTGAATCATTTCCTTCATCTCCCTGATACGCACATTACCGTCATAAGGATCACTGGAATAAGAACCCTCCGGCACATTATAATTCTTTGGGTCATATCCCCAGTTGTAATTACTGGAAAGACTGGTGCTGACCTTGGTCTCGTCCACCGAAGCATAATCATACATCGGAAGAATCTGCACATGTGTCACACCAAGCTCCTTAAGATAATTGACGCAGGATGCCGTTCTTCCCTCTCCATTAACAGTAGTGTCCTCAGTAAATGCCTTGTATTTTCCGCGGTTTGCCTGAGATACACCGGAACTAACGTCAATGGAAAAGTCACGGATATGGACTTCCCAGACAATAATGTCACTTAATTTTGTCTTTTCCCTGTGATAATCCTTATCCCAGTTGTCAGGGTCCGTGCTGTCCAAATCCACAACCATTGCCCTGTCCCCATTGACTCCGGCAGCTTTAGCATAGATATCCACCGCCTCATTGGTCTTGCCATTGACAGTTACCTTATAGGTATAATAGGTATTGACGATATCCCCCGGAATCGTAATACTCCATACTCCCTTGTCACCCTTTGTCATATCCTTCTCTTCAATGACACTGCCACCGTTTCCATTTTCATACCTGCAAAGCACGACTTTTGTCGCCTCCGGCGACCACACCTTAAATGTAGTCTGTTGTGGTGTATAAGTACATCCCAAATCATTCCCACTGTACGCATTCTGCGTATCATAACTGCTGTCAAAGGAACGTGTGGCATAAACTATTCCCTCACCCTTTTCTGCATGCACTTCTGCGCCCGGAACCATATTAAAGGAAGCGGACACCAACACCCCTGCAAGAAAAACCCCTAAAAACCTTGTTTTTAAATTACACTTTTTCATTACCTTCCTCCTTTTCATCATAAAGATTAGGAACTGTTAAGAAATAACTTTTAATAGTGCTTGTCTTTTTCTACGATAGCACTACTCAAAAATCAGTTTCATAGTCCGCTATGCGCGTGATTTTTGAACAGCACTCTCGAAGAAAAATCCTGCGCACTATTTAAAAATTATTTCCGAACAGTTCCTTACTTAAAACTCTGCCATTTAGCTCACTCCTATATACCCGAAATTATGCTATTTTCATAGTATTACAAATTCAAAATAAATGCAATACTACTTTAATTTTTGTCTGATAATTTCTTTCATTAAAAGATTTATAATTTTATACAACCTTCAATCTCTATTTGTCACATACCAAAATCCTCCATCTCAATCACGTCAAATGCATTCCCCTCCGGCTCACATTTGAACACCTTATGTTCCCCTGTTACCGGATGTTCAAATTCAAGACGGGTCGCATACAATGCAATCTGGCTTCCGCCTTTTTTCTTTTTTGCCGAGGCGGCATTATACTTTGTATCTCCGTAAACTCCTGCTCCCCGGCTAGCCGTCTGAACACGAATCTGATGATGCCTTCCTGTGATTAGTTCTATCAGAACATAAGAAAAAATTCCCTCATCTGTCTCAAACACATCTAACACCTCATAATATAGCTCGGCCCTTTTTGCCCCCTTTGTTCCCTTTTTAACAACTTTGGACGTATTGCTTTTTCCATCCTTTAACAGGTAATCCTCCATCATTCCTGAATCCTCACGCAGTTCACCCGTAAGCACTGCCTGATAAAATTTAACTACCCTTCCATCCTGTATCTGATCCGATAAATTCGCAGCCGCCTTTTCTGTCTTTGCAAACACCATTACCCCGCCTACCGGGCGGTCTAACCGGTGAACCATAGCCAAATAAGGTTCTTCCTCCACATCTCCCTTCTCAAATATATAGTGCTTTAAATAACTTACCAGGTCTGTATCCCTGCTCTTGTCCTCCTGAACCGGCATGCCATAGGGTTTCACACAAACCAGAATATCCGAATCTTCATATAAAATCTCAACTTTCATATTCCACCTCACATTCTTGTGTAGTAATTGCTTATATATACAGTGTTCATATTATAGCATAATGAAGCTCGCTGATGCTCGCGCAGGTCATCAACCTCCGCTTTGCTCCGGTTGGTGACATTATACCACAATGAAGCTCGCTGATGCTCGCGCAGGTCATCAACCTCCGCTTTGCTCCGGTTGGTGACATTATACCACAAACAATTCTAAATCTACAATTATTCATTTTCTTCATTTCGCCTAAACCTGTACCCTATTCCCCAGACTGTTTCAATATACTGAGGGTTGCCCGGATCCGCTTCGATTTTTTTACGGATTCGATTGATGTATGCCGCAACTGCATTGTAATATCCCTCTCCCATTTCATCCTTCCAAACTTCAGTATATATTTCTTCCTTCGTAATAACCTGATTGGGACGCCTCGCAAGATATAACAATAAATCAAATTCCTTTACAGTCATAAATATTTCCACACCGCTTAACAAAACTCGACGGTCTAAAGATTCAATTACCAAAGACTTATTTTCAATATAGCCAAATGGTCTTGTCAATCTTCTATATCGATTGACATGTGCCTGAATCCTAGCAATTAATTCTCCCTGTGAAAATGGTTCCACAATATAATCGTCCAGCCCCGCCTGAAACAATCTGATTTTTTCCCACTCATCATCTCTCTCAGACAAAACGATAATAGGAATCTGTGTAAACATTCTTAAATATTCACAGATTTCAATACATTCTTCGGCTTGTCCATGGTGAATCAGCACCAAATCCGATTCCTGTATCATTTCTTCACATTCAGCCGCTTTACACAACTCTCCCTCTAAAACTTTACATCCGCTCAACCTTAAGTAACCACATATCCTGTTACTCTTCTCCGGTTTTTTGTACATTAAAAAAACGTGGTACACTTAACCGCTCCTTTCTCCAATATAATAATAAAATGAAACATTGAACCGAATCGGCTCTTAGACCAGGTATCCAGAATGGATATTACCTGACAGAACAATATGTTCTTAATATTGTAACTCCACAGGACTCTATCCTGCGGAGTATTACAAGCTCAACTAACCTTTAACTTAAATTTACGAATCTCTTTATCTGTTTCAACAACTGCAATCTGACCGCCTAAAGAACGTAATTTTTCATCAAACTTCTCATAGCCGCGTTGAATATACTTAATGTCCTCTACAACCGTAAAGCCCTCTGCCACCAAACCTGCAATAACCAAGGCAGCCCCTGCCCTTAAATCCGGTGCTGCAATATTGGCTCCAACAAAACCCTCTACACCATCAATAATTGCGGTATTACCTTCTACTTTAATCTGTCCACCCATGCAGAATAACTCATCCACATATTTGAAGCGGTTTTCAAAAATACTTTCCGTAATAATTGATGTACCCTCCGACAATGCCAAAATAACTGCCATCTGAGGCTGCATATCTGTCGGAAATCCGGGATATGGCAGCGTCTTAATATTCGTAGCGCGCAATCGATGGTTACTTACTACCCTCACAGCATCATCATATTCCATAACTACGGCACCAATTTCCTTTAACTTTGAAGAAATGGCTTCTAAATGCTTAGGAATTACATTCCTAATTGTAATATCACCCTTTGTCGCTGCCGCAGCCACCATAAAAGTACCTGCTTCTATCTGATCAGGGATAATTGAATATTCTGTCCCATGCAGCTTCTCTACACCACGAATTCTAATCACATCCGTACCGGCACCTTTAATATTTGCCCCCATACTATTCAGAAAATTGGCAACATCTACAATATGCGGTTCCTTTGCTGCATTTTCAATAACTGTCTTTCCCTCAGCCAATGCTGCCGCCATCATGACATTTATCGTTGCTCCTACAGAAACCACATCCATATAAATATGGTTTCCAACCAGCTGCTGCGCCTCAACATGAATCATACTGCTGTGAATATCCACCTCTGCACCCAAAGCCCTGAATCCCTTTATATGTAAATCAATGGGACGGCTTCCGATATTGCAGCCTCCCGGAAGCGCCACACTGGACTTCTTATATTTGCCAAGCATAGCGCCAAGCAAATAGTAGGATGCTCTGATTCTGCGGATAAATTCATCATCTACACAATTATCGGCCTTGGGGTTAATTGTACCGCCACATATCCGAACTGTATGCTCGTCTATATATTTCACTCTTGCACCGATATTCTGAATCGCCTGTAAAATCACTCTTGTATCTCTTACGTTAGGAACATTCTCAATTATAACTTCTTCGTCTGTCATAATTGCAGCGGCCAAAATTCCTAATGCCGCATTCTTTGCTCCTGCAATAGTAACCTCGCCAACTAACGGATTACCACCTTTTAATACATACTGCTCCATAATGCACCTCATATAGGTTCTTAACTAACTAAAAGTCAGACATAACTACAATAATTATAGCACGAAAGTTTGATTTGTAAACTAGTTTTCACACGAAGTACAAAAAAATTTATAAAAATATATATTTTCTTAAACAATTACAAGCTATCGTTCTATATTTTACCTACTAAATTACCATTTAATCTGTTCACCCTGATTTTCAGCTTCACAGTATATACAACGATATGTTCTTTTTTCTGGATCTGTCAATTTAAATATTTGCTTAATTCCCTGTTCCGTTGTAGTAATGCATCTGGGATTTTTACATTTCACAACATTTACAATACGTTCAGGAAGTCCGACCTTCTTTTTTTCCACAGTTGCACCATCCTTAATGACACTGACAGTAATACCCGGGTCAACATACCCTAAAATGTCCAAATTAATATCATAGTCCGGATGATCGATTTTTAAAATGTCCTTCCGACCCATTTTATGGCTGGCAGCATTTTTTATGATTGCGACAGAACAATTAAGCTTATCCAGCTCCAAATATTTATAAACAAGCATTGCCTTTCCCGCCATAATATGGTCTAATACAATCCCATTCTGAATACTGTCAATTTTCATCTTCCTGCCTCCAATCCCAGCATTTTCATTATCAATGCCATTCTGACATATTTTCCATTCAATGCCTGTTTAAAATAGCATGCTCTTTCGTCATCATCCACTTCAACGGCAATTTCATTTACCCTTGGCAATGGGTGCAGAATGCTCAAATCCTTTTTCGCATTACATAACTTTTGCACATCTAATATATAAGTATCTTTCAAGCGTATATAATCAGCCTCATTAAAAAATCGCTCTCTCTGTACTCTTGTCATATATAAAACGTCTAACTTCTCAATAACCTCATCAATCGTTTGTACCTGTTCGTAGCTTAATCCCTTTTTATCAAATATCTCTTCCCGCAAATATTCAGGAATCTCCAATTCCTGAGGAGAAATCATAACAAAGCGGATTTTTTCATACCTGGACAATGCCTTAATCAAAGAATGCACTGTACGTCCAAATTTGAGGTCACCACAAAATCCAATGGTAATATCCTCCAACCGGCCTTTTTCTCTTCTAATCGTAAGCAAATCTGTCAAAGTCTGTGTTGGATGATTGTGCCCACCATCTCCGGCATTTATAATTGGGGAATCTGACTTTAAGGAAGCAAGTAAGGGTGCTCCTTCCTTAGGATGACGCATTGCGATAATATCAGCATAACATGAAACTACTTTCACTGTATCTGCCACGCTCTCTCCCTTTGCCGAGGAGGAAGAATCAGACGAAGAAAAACCAAGTACATTACCTCCCAGTTCCATCATAGCTGCTTCAAAGCTTAATCTGGTTCTTGTACTTGGTTCAAAAAACAGGGTTGCAAGCTTCTTTCCCCTGCAGACATTTGCATATCTATCCTTATCTGCAATAATATCATCTGCTAAATCTAACAATTCATTGATTTCTTCCACGCTCAAATCCATTGGGTCAATCAAATGCTTCATGCTAAACCTCCTTATCCTGTATCCCTTGTTCTATAAAATAATCAAGAATCTGTTCCCGCTGTGCTTTATCACAACGAAGCACATATTGCTTTTCATTTGCATACACTCTGACCTGTACTGTACTTATTTCATCATTTATAATATGATAAGCTTTAATTTTCTCCCACTCTAAATGTGTAGCACCAATAAATACACCAATTGGTGCAATTCCGCTTTCCATACGGCTGTTCAAAAAAATCAAGACTACAAATGCAGTAATTGCCGGCAAAAAGCGGTAATTATGACTATATAACATATATGCAGCTAAAAGCAAAGATATGTTCACATATAAAATCTCTAACAGGCCTGTCTGCCTTCCATAACGGCTTGCAATTGTAATCTCCTTTTGCTTATCCAAGGTAGAAAATGCAATCAGGCTTGCCATTGCAAAGCTTAAAAATAAAATAATCGATAACGCATTCAAGTATATATCAACTTTCAAACATTCCACTCCCTAGTATAACAAAATGACTTGCACATTTCCATCCTTTAATACAAATTTTGCATGCTTTATTTCTTTTTTTACATGTATCTCCCTTGCGGCCACTCCAATTTTACAGCCCGGATGAACAATATTCTGCACAACAACCTGTGCATTTTTTCCACTGTCGATAAGGGCATCCAATTTATTTTTCTCGTCCCGGCAGCGTTTTAACTCTGTAGCCTTTATAATCTTTGCCTGTGTAATTTTCTTTTTCCACTGTTTCATTTCGGCAGTTAATTTTTCCGGTGGAAATCCCGACAGAGTCATTGAAGAACGATTTAAAAGGGCGATCTGATCCTCTGCTTTTTGGATTTTCTCAGTAATTTCACGGTATTTAGCAAGATGTTCAGGCAAGACACCTACTGAAAGTATTGTAGGAATCTCATTGATATTGCCTGCTTCAAATAGCTCAATCCCCTGAATTGCGTGAATTGTTCCACCAAGCACAACTGCACCCCTTCCTTCCACTTTCACATGTCCTTTCGCCTGAATACATGAATTCATCAGGCTTCTGACAACAATATCACCCTCTGCTTCCGCATTTACATTTTCCAAAAACTTGCAAATGATATTGCCTCCGGCCTTTAACTTTCCGGAAAATTTACCCTGCATTCCGTTTCTAATCGTAATATCCTTACCTGCCTCAATATAGCTGTTGCCTACGTGCCCTTTTATCTCTATATTTCCGGTTGCCTTCACCATCATTCCGGATCTTACATCCCCTCGAATATATACATCCCCATCAAATATAACATGACCATGTTCTATTCCCACATCATCTTTAATTTCTAACATATGAGTAATATATATATTGTTATTTATAATATCAACTTTTCCTCTTTCTGTGGCATAATAACGATTCTCTGACACATAAAATCCTTTACCCTTTAACCTTGGCAAATCTCTTCCTTTTGCAGGATTACGAATAGCATTAGTAATAGTATATCCAAACTGCCCATTGGTAGCCGGCACATATTCCGCAAGCAGGGAATCCACCTCCACTATTGTAAATTCCTCTGTATGTACATACTCTACAGAACCATCCTCTAAAATATGGGGTCCACTAATATTTTCTGGATTTGCCACATAAAAAACAAAAGTACCATCTTGGCCCCTTACAGGTGGTTTTCCCCTTGCCACCTCATGAAATACATTATAAATGTTATTATCTATCATTTCCTGCAGAGCATTCTCCATAATCCCGGCTTTTACATTATTACTTTGCAGCCATGATTTCAACTCCGCAACAGAAAATTCCTGACCGGTATCATCCCTGTTCAGTTTTAACTTTGCAGACATCTCGTCAGGTTCTATTTGCAATTTAGGAACGCACCGCAATGTGTGTTTGTCCATTACAACACCCCCTTCCGTCATCCCCATATGACGAGTAAGTGGTACATTATTTTCTATAATCACATTATATACTATTTTCCGCAATTTTGCGACCCTTTAATTGCAATTTCCAAAAGTAAATACCTGTTTCAGACAATAATTCAGAGTATGATATTCATAGTTACAAATATTTAAAATCCGTAAGGAACTGTTCAGAGGAATAGTTGAGGGAGTATTGTATATTCATGAGAAAAAGGACTTCTCCGAAAAGTTATAAGCATAGGATATCATTTGTGAGAATGCTGCAATGGAAAATATTGAAAAAACTGTAACCGATGCAGATAAGGCAATGTATTCTGATAAGGAAAGGCAGCGAGGATTATCTGCATAATCTTACTGATAATTCCCACACTGCCCTTTTCTGCATCCTAAACGCATGATTCAACTTAACAAAGTAAGCATGACCGCTTTTTCGGCATGTCTTCTGTTTTCTGCCTGTTCAAGAATGAAATCAAGGTTATCGTCCACAACCTCCTGACTGATTTCAAATCCCACATGCATAGGCATATCATGCATAACCTTTGCTTTTCCTCCGGCAATAAATTCCTTATTAATTTGATAAGGCATCATTTTTGCAAGTGTTTCTTCTTTCTGTTCCTTATAATCCGGATTATTGAAAAATTCCATATCTACCCATGTATCTGTATAAAGCACATCCATATCTGCCGCATATTTCTTTGCCTCATCCATGGACATAGCCGGATCAAGTTCCACATAGTGCCCACTTGCCTTTGCCCTGTCATAAAAATCTGAATCCACAGCTGTTTCATTCACAAGAGGCGTGAGGCCATAAATAGTTCCTTCACCCATTTTTGCAAAAAACTCCACCAGTGAATTAAATACATTATTTTTTGCACCGATGTATAACATCTTTACATTCACCCCTCCAAAATGTTCTTTCAATGTCAGGGCATCTGCCAAAATCTGGCAGGGGTGATATGTAGAATCACATCCATTAATAAATGGAACCGTAACGTTATCTGCAAACAATTCTACTGTCTCATTTTTTATCAGCCGTGCCATGATAATGTCTACATTACGGCATACATATTTAATTTCAGAAACCGGCTCTCCTAATACAAAATTGGAATCTCTCCAAAGCTGATTGTAATAGGTTCCTCCAAGCTCTGTAATTCCTGTAGTGAAGGAAAGGAAAGTTCTTGTAGACGTTTTCTCAAATAGCGTATACAGCTTTTTTCCTTTTAAGCTGTCACAATATTTTTCAGGGGATTTTTTCATATCATATGCCAAATCTAATATTGCATTTAGCTCGTCCTTACTAAAATTACTAAAATTAATCATGTTTTTCATCTCTTGTATCTCCTTTTTCCTTATTGTTCATTTAAATATCTATTCTGCCACAGATTCTGCTGCCGTATCCTGTTCTTTTTCCGGTTCACCAACATTAACATCTGGCTGGCTGTTCTGATTTGACCTCCGTTTTAAACGTTTCTGCTTACGCTTGTCCACAGGACGCATATTTGATGCCGCAGCCTCTAATCTTGCCTGTTGAATCTCCCGAAGTGTTTGATCCAGTTTACGGTAGCGCTCTTCCGCTCTGGCTTCCTGTTCCTTTGTCATGCAGTTCATTTCCTTTACAACTGCTCTTGCTGCATGATTTCCGGCACTTTTCCCGATCAATTCATTATTTTCTCTAATGGCATTTGACAGCACCTTATTCATAATTTGCTGGAACTGTTCCATCTTCTGCTCATTCGCCAGAATATCCTTCTGTACTGAAACCAGTTCTCCCTTTTGTGCGGGTGCCTTAATAACCTCTCCGTCTTTATGTATAAGCTGTCCATCATTAGAATTTGTATTTTTTTCCTCTACAATCTGTTGTCTCCTTTTATCCAGATAATTGCGAATTGCTTTAAGCTGCAGACCTTTTTCCTTTAATTCCTTAACTTTAGAAAAAATCTCAACATCTTTTTCTGTGTAGTATCTATGCCCCATCTCATTTCGATGGATATCCATCTTCAGTTCTTCTTCCCAATAACGCAATACATGAGCTTCCACACCTATCTTTGCAGAAGCTTCTTTAATCAGATAATACTCTTCCTTAATATCATCTTTCTTAATATCATCCTTTTTAACATCTTCTTTCATAATATGCCCTCCTACATAGAATCTTAGATTCATTATAGATAAGACATTATGTAAATGACAGTATGTATCGTCATATAAATTCTGCTACATTATACAAAAATTCGACAAAGCATTATCCATATTCTGCCGTCTTATTCAGACTACTACAGGTTATTCCTTTGAAGTATCTGATTCCGTTGTATTTTTCTCTGTTTTTTCAGTAACTGCCTCTGTTGTATTGCCTGCATCTTCCTTTTTCTCAGGTTTCTCTGTGGGTTCAACAACACAAAACAGTTTGCAGTGACCCTTACCGTCTGCCTTATAAACTTTATTTCCCAGAGTTATCTCCTTATTCTTCTGCATCACACCTTTACCATTAAAATAATATTTGTATCTGCCTATTTTAATCAGCTTGTTTTCTACCCTTACACCATTTTTTTGTACATAATATGACTTATTTCCCAGCTTTATCCATTTTTTCTTCTGAACCACACCCGACTTATCACAGTAGTAACACTTGTTTCCTACTTTTTTAAAGCCCTTTGAGCGTTTGCCACTTCCATTAAAATAGTAGGTTTTTGAGCTGATTTTTACAAGCTCATTCTTTGCCATGGCTCCATCCTTTTTCACATAGACACGGGTGCCTTTCTTATACAGCCACTGGTTTTTCCATATATATCCTGAAGGTCCCACATAATAATCTGAACCTTCATAAGACACCCATTTTTCCTTCTGTAATACACCTTTACTATTAAAGTAATATTGCTTTGAACCAATTTTATACAATCCTGTTACACGGTATCCCTTTTTATCCAGATAATATTTTTTCCCACTGACAGTAATCCACTTACTCTTTTGCAGCTTATCAGATTTAAAGTACTGGTAATTCACACCATCTGATGCCTTTTTCCATCCCGTAAAGGCTTTCTTCTCCGTAGAAGCCTCAGTCTTTGCCTCCGTGGCAGGCTGGGTTTTATCATCTTCTGTCTTGGCATCTGTTGCCAATTGTTCCGTTGACACAGACGGTGCCGCCAGCAAATCAGGATTTAAAACCATATCATAATTAGCTGCATGTTCATAATAAGTAACACTATTGCTAAGCAGGCTGTATGTTCCATTCCACCTAATCTGGCACCCGTTTGGATAATTCGCTTCCCCAACAGTCAGAATATTGCCATTTTTTGAGATAACAAATACAGAATGACTGTTATTGTTAAGGCGGACAATGTCACCGGGCTTAATGCCTGCAATCTGAACGGATGTAGGATTATTATATTTTACCCAGGTTGTATCACCAAAAACATCATGTCCTAATTTGTTGGCAAACCCCATACACTGTGTAGCCATTAAATGACCCTTATCCCCAAAATGGTTGCAGGTACATCCATTAGTTCCATATGTATGGCTTACATTAGATGCTTTATGTAAAGTACATGGCTTGTCTGTATATCCGTCTGAGTTATCAGAACTCATACCCACATGATTCCAGTATTTCCCATTAGGATATTTGTTCTGAAGTTCTACAATCTTGGTCTGAAAATCAATTCCAACTGCTTTAGCAGCAGTCGGATTAACCACTATGCCTGCAATGACAACAATACCAAACAAAACCGCTTTTTTCCAAATATGTATCCTGTTATTTTTCATAAGCAATCTATCATCCCTTATCTATTAGTTTTTTTGTTTACATAATGTCAACTATAACATAGATTTTAATGTATAACAAGAAAAAACTTTCCAAAATATACTATTTTCAGAAAGTTTTCCCTATAATTCGACATTTTTAATTTTCTGCTGTTAAGCGGGTAAATTTGTAAATTTTATTATCCCTCCAAAAACCTCTTCAAGAACTGCCCTGTGTAACTCTTCTTTACCTTCGCAATTTCCTCCGGAGTTCCAGCAGCCACAACAGTACCGCCGCCGTCACCGCCTTCCGGTCCGACATCCACAATGTAATCTGCAGTCTTGATGACCTCAAGGTTATGCTCAATAACAATAACTGTATTTCCACCCTCGGAAAGCCTCCGCAAAATCTCAACCAACTTGTGGACATCTGCAAAATGCAGCCCGGTAGTAGGTTCATCTAAAATATAAATGGTCTTTCCAGTACTTCTTTTGGAAAGCTCTGTGGCAAGCTTTACACGCTGTGCCTCACCGCCGCTCAATGTCGTAGAAGGCTGTCCCAATTTGACGTATCCAAGTCCCACTTCTTTTAATGTCTCAATCTTTCTTAAGATAGAGGGTACATTTTCAAAAAATCCGCATGCTTCATCCACTGTCATATCCAGTACGTCAAAAATATTCTTACCTTTATAAGTCACCTCAAGGGTTTCCCGGTTATAACGCTTGCCATTGCACACCTCGCAAGGCACATACACGTCGGGAAGAAAATGCATCTCAATCTTTACAATACCGTCCCCCTTACATGCCTCACACCTTCCTCCGGAAATGTTAAAGGAAAATCTTCCTTTCTTATATCCTCTTGACTTGGCATCCTTTGTACCGGCAAACAAATCACGAATCATGTCAAACACACCCGTATAGGTAGCAGGGTTAGACCGTGGTGTCCTCCCGATTGGTGACTGGTCAATGTCAATAATCTTATCAAGCTGTTCCAATCCCTCAATCCCATCATGGTCACCCGCCTTGATTCGTGCCCTGTTTAGCTCCCTGGCCATATGTTTATACATTATCTCATTTACAAGGGAACTCTTACCTGATCCGGACACACCTGTTACACAGGTCATAACCCCCAGCGGAAATTGCACATCAATATTTTTCAGGTTGTTGGTTCTCGCACCTTTTACGGTAATCCAGCCTGTTGGCTCTTTGCGGGTTTCCGGAACCGGAATCTTAATACGTCCGGACAGATAGGCACCTGTAATGGATTTCTTATTTTTCATAATCTGCGCTGCCGTACCCTGTGCAATAATTTCTCCACCCATCTCTCCTGCCCCAGGACCCACATCTATAATGTGGTCTGCGGCAAGCATGGTATCCTCATCATGCTCCACCACAATCAGGGTATTTCCAAGGTCACGCAGATGCTTTAACGTAGTAATCAGTTTATCATTATCCCGCTGATGCAATCCTATACTTGGCTCATCCAAAATGTAAGCCACGCCAACAAGACCGGAGCCAATCTGTGTCGCCAGACGGATACGCTGTGCCTCGCCGCCGCTAAGCGTTCCGGTAGCACGATATAACGCAAGATAGTTAAGCCCTACATCCTGTAAAAAATGCAATCGGGCTTTTACTTCCTTGAGAATCGCCGCACCGATAAACTGCTGCCTGTCTGTAAGTTCCATGTTCTCTAAAAATTCAATCAAATGGTCAATAGACATCTGGGTAAGCTCATAAATATTCCTGTCAGCCACAGTCACTGCCAAAGACTCTTTCTTCAAACGCTGTCCCTTACAGTCATCACAAGGGGTTATAGTCATAAAGCTTTCATATTCTTCCTTCATTGACTCTGACCCGGCTTCCCTGTAACGGCGCTGGACATTGCGAATCAGTCCTTCAAATGCAACATCATAGATGCCTTCGCCCCGCTGCCCTTTATAATGCACCTTAACCTCATGTCCATTAGTACCATATAAAATTATATTCCTCGCCTCTTCCGGCATCTGGTTAAATGGCACGGTCAAATCAAAATTGTATTCTTCAGCAAGGGCATCCAATATAGCCCTTGTATATGACTTTTTGTCCGTGCAGGACTGCCATCCCAGCACTACAATGGCACCATCTGCGATGGAGATATTCTGATCCGGAATCATCAAATCCAAATCAAATTCCATTTTATATCCAAGACCAAAGCATGACGGACAGGCTCCAAAGGGATTGTTAAAAGAAAAGCTTCTCGGCTCTATCTCATCAATGCTTATGCCACAGTCAGGGCAGGAAAAACTGGAGCTTAAATTAATTGGTCTGCCTCCAATCACATCCACAATCATCAAACCTTCTGCCAGTTTCATAACAGCCTCTATAGAATCATTAAGCCGGCGTTCAATTCCCTTTTTCACCACAAGGCGGTCAACTACAATAGAAATGTCATGCTTTTTATTTTTATCAAGTGTAATCTCTTCCTCAAGGCCATACATGGATCCATCCGCCAGTACCCTTACATACCCGCTCCTTTTCGCCTGAGCTAACACTTTTTCATGGCGTCCTTTCCGTCCCCGCACAACCGGTGCAAGTAACTGAAACTTCGTACCCTCCGGCAGAGCCATAATGATATCCACCATCTGATCCACTGTCTGACGCTTAATCTCCCTGCCACATCTCGGACAGTGGGGAATACCGATTCTAGCGTATAGTAAACGCAGATAATCATAAATTTCGGTTACCGTGCCCACCGTGGAACGGGGATTGCGGTTTGTCGACTTCTGGTCAATGGAAATTGCCGGTGAAAGACCTTCTATCTTATCCACGTCCGGCTTTTCCGCCTGTCCCAAAAACTGTCTGGCATAGGAGGACAGCGACTCCATATAACGGCGCTGTCCTTCGGCATAAATAGTATCAAAGGCAAGGGAAGACTTACCGGAACCCGAAAGTCCGGTTACGACCACCAGCTCATCCCTCGGAATCTTGAGATCTATATTTTTCAAATTATGCTCTTTGGCACCCTTGATTGTAATGTAGTGTTTCATCTTGCGTTCCTTTCTATTTTTATTACTGCAGGCAATAAGCCAAAGGGGTGTTCCTGCATATCCCTTTGCTGATTACTGCAGGGTTGTTACTCTACGCAACTTATATTCACATTTTATAAGCCCGCCATTACCTGGCACAATACACATTATGATTGAATATAAAATGTTTTTCAAGAGGTTTTTATAGCCAAATTATAGCAAATCAGATGAAAAATGTACAGTGTTTTCTCGAACTGTTGTTCTTTATATATTTATTTTAACAATTTTCATGCCCTCCTCTTCCATTTTATAAATAAAGCTGCCGCCATCATGCAGATTCCCGCTGACAAAATATACAACTTATCGTCTGCGTTTACATTTTCTCCTGACCCGCACAGACTCATGAGCCAGAACACCTTCAGATACTTATACCCTGCACCCATGGAAATAAGATAGTAAATCACAGGCATCATATAGGCAATAACCACATTATCCGTGATTCCGAAAAACAAAAGCCCCAATCCTCCCATTGCCACACAGTCTGCCAATGCAGCATAAAAGAATGTGCCAAAGGGAAATTCGCATTTGCCCTGCTTTAATCCATAGAGAAATATCATCAATAGCAAGACAACAACAATAAACGCCTGCAAAAGACGGATTAAACGGATAGTCATGATGGACAGTTTTTTTGACGCAATCAAATCCCGGATATCCCTGTTGGCGTCCGGCAAGAAAAGCGGTATAAAAAGCACCACTCCCATGAAACAGAGATACATGTCCACTATCCTCGCCACCTGTGATGCCTCAAGATTCCTCACCCCCATAACGACAGGGGCAGACACACACAGCAGCACCGCCAGCAGAAAATGGGGCATCAGATTATGCTTCCAGTTTGTTTTTGCGATTTCTAATCCTTGTTCCAACACTGACAAACACTCCTTTCCGTTTCATATCATAAACCCATACGGTAAGCAGCAAAAGAACCACAGCCAATATGGTAAAAAAGCACCGATTCCACAAAATCACCGGCCGCATCTCCTCATAAATCTCATAGCCTACAACATCGTTAAATCTCGGAATCAGGTTAAATCGGCTACAGCTGATAAGGCTGGGCGCAGAATTTAAGCTGACAAACCACCATACCACCTGCACCAGTATGGCAATAGCACTGTCGGTAAATTCCGTCAGGAAAAAACCTAATGACAAGGTCACTAAAATCGTGGGCATAAGCCAGAAAGCAATATACCTGACAAATGCCAGATAATCACATTCCACCCCCAAGTGCCGTGCATAATAAACTGACTGCGCCATGGTAGAGCAGCTTAAGGCAAATACCGGAATCACTGCCATAATTACCCCCGCTAGATAACGGGATAAAATAAGCCTAAAAGAAGATATCCGATGGGCATATATCACCTGCTCTGCCTGCGTCCGGCGGTCACGCAATGCCCTGGTTACCGCTAAAAATACCGTAATTATTGCCAGTGTAATCCCCTCATAATCGCAGAACAGTCTGGCATAAGCACCGGTCACCTTATCCTGGTGAATGAAATCATCATATACCTTGCAGGCCTGTTCATACGTGGGTGACTGTTCCGCTCCCCTTTCCAGGTTTGTTTCACTATAGTTGCTCCCTCCTCCTAAGAGAGTGTCCAGCCGTTCCATATCCTTATAAAAGGCTTCTTCTGTATACCCTTCTCTCACGTTGATGCGCATTACCGGAATATCCTTTCCCGGTATTGCAAGCTCTCCAGCTTTCTCAGCATCCCTAATCACCATTTCCACATCATTGGCATAATCCTCATAAGCCTTTGCAAGCTCTTCCTCTGTTAAGCCTGTCATATTCAGCAGGATATCCCTTATCTCTTTCCTTTCCGCCTCATCAGGAATAAATTTTTTATAAAATCCAATGGGATAGGTCGTATACTCCCCTCTGTCATATTCCGCTAAAAGCTCATCCAGGGCGGCCTGCATAACAAGCTCCGGGTTCTCCGCTTTCACGCTGCCGTACTGACTGTAATCCTCCATTCCCGGTTCCGGCTGCCTGACCGGGTCAAAAACTCCCATCTGCACGACAAAATCCAATATCAGATAAATAATAAAAATGTAATAAATGACACTTTTTAAGTACTGCATGCACTCTTTCCGTAAAAGGGCTAAAAACACGTGGCATCCCCCCTCTCCCGATACATCAGGTACATATAAGCATCCTCTACATTTACCTCACAGGCCTTTGCCCCCTCAAACAGCTCCTGTACCGAATTTTTTAAAAAGAACCGAACTGTCGTCATGCTTCCTTTGGTAAGCATTCCCGTCACCAGATATTCCTTTTTTATTTTGTCAAGCTCCATACGGGAAATATCCGCAGTAAATACATTTCCCTCCGCAAGGGACAAAAGCTCCGTCACCGTACCCTTATAAATAATCTCCCCTGCGTCCATAATGGCAATATTTTCGCAGGTAGCCTCAATATCCCCTACAATATGTGTGGATAAAATGACAATCCGCTCCTCCGCAATCTCACATAGCAGATTCCGAAACCTTACCCGTTCCTCCGGGTCTAACCCTGCCGTCGGCTCATCCACAATCAGCACCCTCGGGTCATGTAAAATAGCCTGGGCAATTCCCAGCCTCCTGCGCATGCCCCCGGACATTGCCTTTACCTTAGTCCGGTGGTTATTCTGTAGATTGACCCGTTCTAACAATTCCGGTATCCGTTCTCTCCGCTCCCTTTTGGAAAGCCCGGACAGTACGCCTAAATAATCCATCGCCTCATATACAGTCATATTGGCATACATAGAAAAATCCTGAGGCAGATAACCTGTCATCTCCCGTATTTTTCCGGCACGCCCCACCGGCACACCACAAACCGTAACCTCTCCGCTGCTTGCCGGAAGCAGGGATGCGATCACCTTCATCAGCGTCGTTTTTCCTGCTCCGTTTCTTCCCAGCAACCCGAACATTCCCTGGGGAATCGTAAGGTCAATTTCCTTTAATGCCTGCTTGGAGCCGTAATATTTATTCACGCCCTCCAGCCAGATTTCTGTTTCCATAATAAATCTCCTTTCCATTTCTCTCTTTCATTTAGAAAGGATAACAGTTAATTCTCTATATTTTCCCTATAATCATATCTTTTTATTTCACATAACAAAAAACCGTGCGCATACAATAGCGCCTCCCTCCACACTGTTTGACAGGGTAAGCTCTCCACCATGCTTTTTGCAGAGAATCTTGCAGATTGTAAGTCCCAGTCCAAAATGAATATCCCTGCTGTTTGCCCTATCCATACCGTCCCGGGATTCCTCCCCAGCCTTATCCGTATAATAAGGGCTGTCCGCCTTATATAATTCCTCTGCGGTCATTCCCCTTCCATCATCCTTCACATAAAGCGACAGATATTCCTCCTCCTGCCGGATGAGAATTTCAATCCGCTCCCTAGCATACCGGACAGCATTTGACAAAAGATTGCCCAGCACCTCCATGACAACGGTTTCATCATAATAAAGCCGCTCCGAAGAAATGTCCATGGATATGGCTGCAGATAAGCCCCTTCCCTGGGTAATCCCCTCTGCAAGATTATGCACTTCCTCCACAAGCTCGTTTTTCCTGTATGCTTTTTTCTGAACCTCCAGTGCCTCAAAGCCGTGAATTTCCTTCATGGTTTCAGAAAATATCTGTATCCGTTTTGTCTGTTTTTGTATGGAGGTAAAGATTTCCATAAGCCGGTCTTTATTTACCTTTCTGCTGTCATAATGGACAAGCAGCATTTCCATATAACCGTTGATAACGGTAAGAGGAGTGCGCAGGTCATGGGCAAAAGCAGCGTTGATTTTCCTCTGCTCTTCTAAAAGCTCCCACATACTCTGCTGGTTCTCTATCAGAGAAAGGCGCATTAAATCCATGGCCTTACAGATGTCTCCCATCTCATCCGCACTGTCATATCGGCAGGAAAAGCTTAAATCATTCCGTCTTATTGCCTGCATTTCCGCCTTCAGCAAAAAAACAGGCTCCTTCAGCTTGTTCCGGTAATACAAAAAAGAGACAAGCAAAATGGCCCCTGCCGAATAGATTGGTATGCAGAGCAGCTGCACCAGTCCCAACGCTTTATATAGCCGCTCATCTGACCGTTTAAGACTTATCACATCGTGAGCGGAAAGGATTACTGCATTGTCCGCCTTGTAATAGAGAACAAAATCTCCATCTTCAATGTAATTGTAATCCTCGGTAATTCCGTTTACCCTCCGGATGACATTCTGCCAGCTTCGGCATACCATCACCGTCATCCCTGCTGCTATCACAGTAAACCCTATCGCCAAAACAAGATAAGCGGCAAGCGATTTCCACAGTGAATAGTTCTTCGTCCTGTTTTTCCATTTTTCAAAAAGCCCTTCTACCCAATCCATCGGTATCCCACTCCCCAAACTGTTTCAATCAAATCATCCTCCGCATATTTTCTGAATTTCCCCCGAATCCTGCGGATATGCTCGGTGATAATGCTGCTTTCCCCATCCTTGTCTATTCCCCAAAGGTGTTCATATATCATTTCCTTTGTAAAAACCTGGTTTCTGTTCCGGCTCAAAAATTCCACAATCTCATACTCCGTTTTCGTAAGGGGCACAGCCTCCCTCTCGTATAACACCTGCCTGCCGGAATAGGATATTGTAAAACATCCGGCAAAATCTACATTTTCTGTTTTGTTTATCCGTTTCTCCCTCCTGATATGTGCAGCTACCCTTTCCCTTAATTCGACCATGCTGAATGGCTTTTCGATATAATCATCACCGCCTGCACGAAAGCCTTTTACCTTATCCTCGTCATAAATTCTTGCTGTCAGAAATAAAATCGGGCAGCCCACATACTCCCGAATCCGCTCACAGACCTCATAACCGTCCGCTCCCGGCATATTTACATCCAGCAAAATAATATCTAAACCCCCCTCCTCATTCTCCCCGGGGCTGCCTGTTAAAAAATCCCTGTTTTTCCCAAGGCTGCCTATCTTCTCTAATGCCTCTTTTCCGTCCTTTGCCGTATATACCATATTTCCCTCCAGTCGATTATAGACATCTGACGCTGC